>NZ_AKJI01000069.1:0-43461 GCF_000282415.1 Pseudomonas sp. GM60 | reverse complement strand
ACGGAGCAGGACCGGAGCGAGGCACCGAACGAAAGGGGCAAAAGCGCTTGGTTACTTGGCGCTTTTCCAAGTGACTCGCCGTAAGGGCGAAACCAATAGCCGCCATTACCCCAATAACGGATATGCCCCCAATCACAAAGGTCAGTTCGGCAACCAACCCTCGGCCCAGTAATTCAGGTTGTTGCCCCGCAGCATATAGTCGCGCAGCACTTCCTCGCGCAACGCGTCACCCATGCGGTAACTCGCGTCCGGGTCATCGAGGTGCATACGAATCGCCTCAAGCCATTCCTCGGTACTGTTGCTCACCACCTTGGTACAAGGCAGATAACCCCGATAAGCCTCAGTGTCGGTGCAGATCACCGGGTACCCGCACGCGCCATATTCCAGCAGGCGCAAGTTGCTCTTGCAGTCGTTGAAGATGTGAAATTCCAACGGCGCCAATGCCAGATCAAGGTTCAGGCTCGCGAGTTTCGCGGGGTAAGCCTGCAGCCCAACGGCGGGATGGAATTCATGCACGAAAGGCTTGAGTGCCGGCGGGCACATGCCGAAGAACACCCATTCCACTTCATCCGCCAGCAGACGAACGACCTCGGCAATGATCGCCAGATCCCCATCGTGACTGGTCCCACCACCCCAGCCTACCCTCGGTTTGCGTGACGTACGTCGCTGACTGCTCAGGCCGGTCCACAGATGCGGAGCGAGCATGTTCGGCACCACACGAATATCGTCATGCATGCCTTTGAGAGCATCGGCCAGCGGCTGAGTCGACACCACCACACGATCACACAACCCGATCGCACGCCGCACGATCTGTTCAACGCCAACGATGGCCTTGCGCACGTGAGCATTTTTCTTCGGCACATCGATGACATAGTCATCAAGCTCGAAGATCCGGAAGGCTCGCGAACTGTTCCTGACCCGCTCCACTTCATTCACCGCGCTTTCGCTGTAGCGCCCTTGCAGAATGATGACGTCGGGCGACTGACGTTCCAGCTCAATGTCCGAAGGCGTATGGAACGAAAGATTACCGAGCACTTGCCCCGCAGCCTCCAGCTCGAGAAATGGCTGGGTGACACGGTAATGCCCGACAGCGGTCTCGTTGATCGGGATTGCCAGAACCCGTGGCAGCATGTGACGGGCGAACGGATTCCAATCGTTCTTGAAACCAGGCTCAAGACTGAAATTATTGGTGTTGAGGCTCAGGTTGACGTTGTACGCCGGATCTCTGGCGATGATCGGCAGCCAGCGCTGATAAAACGCCTTGTGCTCAGCCACCAGCGTTGACACCACGGGCCCGCTCTCCGTCTCGGCCGCCACGTGGACCGACTCGGCATACGGCGTCCAGACAACCAGATACCCCTTCTGCCTGACACGCAGACAGAAGTCAGGGCCGCCGAGCCTGTGGGAAAAGACTTGCTCGTCAAACCCCTGAAGCTCATCGAACACCTGCTTGCGGACCAGCATGCACTCGGTGCTCACAGCGCTCAAATTCTGCACCGCCTGCTGGCGCTGCATATACCCCGAGGCAGTCATCACTTCCCCGCGCCAAGGCACGCCGACAGGGCCGCGCATCCCCAGCACCAGGGCCGAACCTTCAATGCGCCCCTTGGGGCTGACCATTCGGCCACCCACGACGCCCACTTCCGGACGCAAGCCTTGATTCAGCAGTTCGTCAAGCCAGTCGCGGTTGACGATCAGGCTGTCGGGACTGAGCAACAGCACATACTCGCCGCGAACCTGAGCAACAGCGAAGTTCTGCGCCGCAGCCGGGTTATCGGCGTAATCGCAGTGCAGCACGCGCAATTTTTCGCCACCCATTTGTGACATGGCGGCCAGCCAGTCCTGCGCCTCGCTCGAGGTGCTTGCGTTGTCCACGATCAACAATTCGTAGTGAGCATACGCCGTATGCTCCAGCACACTCTCGATGCAGCGCTGAAGCGGGCCGAGCCGGTCCCGCATCACCACAACAATGGACACCAGCGGCTGAACGCCATGGTGGTAGTCAATTCGATTGATCAGCGGCACGCTGCCTTCGCGAACTTCGTGTGCAACGCCGATGCGATCAAGGTGCGCGGTCAGCACGCGGGAGTTTTGTTCGATAACCTGCGGCAGAGCGAGCCATTGCGACAAGCCGAACGAGGACTCGACCAGCACTTGGGCGACATGCTCCACAACATGTGCGCCGTGGTTTTCGACGAGACGCCAGACCAGGTCATGAGGACCGAGTTCAGCGAAGTCCGGGTTGAAACCGCCAGCGGCCACAAAGCCCTGACGCTGAATGGCCAGTGACCGACCGATATAGGGATAACTGCGCAACAGGTCCAGATTGAAATCGGACTTGAAGATCGGCTCGACCGACAGGTCATTGCGCAAACCGCCTTCATCGGTATAGATACACAGCGCGTCGGCACTCTCGACCATCCGCTCGGCCAATAGCAGCAAGGCCAGTTCATTCAGGCGATCACCGGCCCGCAGAAGATAGAACCAGTCCGCACTGTCCGCCTGCATCAGCAGGCCATTGAGCTGCTCAAGCCCGTCACCTTGCAAGGTCACACGAATCACGTTGCCAGCAAGGGCGCCGGCACGATTTTCACCGGAGAGCACCAACACCGTTTCGGCGGCATAGACCTGCCCTTCGATGCTCTCCAGTGTGACACCGAGTGCCGCTTCATCCGCGTCGGCATCAATCACCACCGGCACAATTCGCGGCTGCCATGCCCACGACGCAAGGCGCGTGGGCAACAGGCGCTGCTGGGCCGGGTTCAAGGTGCGACAGGCCAGCCATTGCTGGTACACATCAGCGAAGCTGTCGCAGTTTTCACCCACCCGCGAACGTATCAAGGTCGCGGAAAAGCCCAGAGAACGGCTCAGCGCCATTTCATCCCAGGCATACGGCTCACCAAGGGCGGCGCTGGCCAGATCGATATAGCGAACATGCCCCGGCGCAGGGGCCGGCTCGCCACTGCGCACCGCCAGCATCTGAGTCAGCCAGCCAAGCTCGACCGCCACGGCTTGCTGGACCTCCAATTGATTGCTCAAGCGCGCCGGGTGCAAGCGTTCAAAGCTGAGCACCTGCCCCATGACCGCCAGATTGCCACGACGCAACAGGCAGACGAACAAGGCGAAATCGAGACGGGCGACAAACCCTTCGCCGATCTGGGTCAATGCGGGCAGATACTCCAGCACCTGATGAGTACGCATCAGTGCGCCACTCAGATTGCTGAGAAAGTTGACGGCCGTGCTTTCCAGCACATCCAGCAAGTCTTCACCCTTGAACAGCGTATCTCCGGAGGCAAAGCTGGAGTTCTCCAGACGCTCCGGAAGCAGCAGGTAATCGCCGTCGCAATACTGACGCTGAGCAACCACCAGATTCACGTCGTCATGGTCAATGAAGCCCTGCACCTGACGGGCAATACTCTCAGGCAGCAACTGATCGTCATCACAGAGAAGCTTGAGGTACTCCCCGGTTGCCAGCTCGGCGCAGGCCATCAGATTCCCCTGAAACCCCAGGCGTTGCTCATTGCGCACATAGCGCAATGTTACTGTTTGCGGCACCGTGCAGGCCTGGACCAGCTCATGGATTTCGTCGCTGTCGCTGTCGTCACACACGATCACTTCAAGCGACGCATAGGTCTGATTCAGAGCACTTTGCAGCGCAGCCTGAAAGTACAGCGGGTTGTAGGCGGGAATGGCAATACTGACAAGAGGAGCTGGTTTCACGGCGGGGGAACTCGCGAGCGGCGGGCGCTCACTCTGGAACGAGTGGAGCAGCCCTGAACCGCTGAAAAAAGACGGTTTGCACTCGGTGCCTCAACCTGCGCGCCAACAGCGCGAAGGCCTTGACTCAGACTTTGTTGAACAGCCCCAACTGAGCGATTTTGCTGAACGCCAGTTGCGACGCCTGCAGCATGGTTTGCTGCAAGGTCAGGCGGGTCATCACCGTGGCCGGGTCCGAATCACGGATCGCCCCCTGGGTCTGCGTGTTGGCCAGCACCAGGCTCTGGTTGATATCGGTCTGAGTCGTCAGCGACGCACCGCGCCCACCCACGGAACTGATGCCGGAGGTCAACTGGTCCATGCCACTGGCCAGGTTGCCGATGCCCGAACCAATGGCCGCGTTGAGCTTCTGAATGGCCAGCGGATCGTTGTTGGTTGGCGTCGACAGCGCAGTTTTCAGCTGGCTGACGGTATCCAGAATGTTCTGCGTCTGATGGGTGTTGACGGTGACAGAGAACTGATCGCCGGCAAGCATCGATGGCGCCGGTGCGCCGCTCAGCGTAAAAGCGACACCCGATGCGGTGGCGACGTTGCCCGCCAGAACGCCACTGGAAACCGGCTTGCTGTTAGCGGTCAGAGGTGCGGCATACAAGTCGAAAGCCGTTGGGCTGGTGAACTTGAGAACAGCCTCGCCTTCCGGAAAGCTGGCGTGGTAGGCGGCACTGTTGGTGATACTCGTATTGGTGATCACTTCGCTAGACACGTTGCCCGGAGCACGGGTCGCATTGAAGCTGTCCGGCTTGGCCGCCAGGGTGAAGCTGTAGGCATTGGGGGACGGAGGCGCCGGAAACACGGTCGCAGGAACATCACCGGACTTCATGTTGATGTTCAACTTCAGGTCAACGCCACGGAAATTGATCGTCTGCGTGGCCGCACCGCCAGTGGCGCTGAACACGCCATTGCCAGAGGCTTCGGACGTGACGTCATTACCCAGTGAATCCCGGATTTCCAGTTGCGTAGGGCTGAGGAAATTCACGGTGTAAGGCTCGCCAGCGCGGAACTTGGCGTTGTAGGTCACATCGGAACCTACCTGACCATTGGAAAGCACCACACGACCACCATCAACGGCTGCCGTCGGCGAGGTCATGGTGGACTGTGTGCGACTGGTATTGATGGCTTGCTGGAACACAGCCCAACCGGTGCTGTTGGTAGCCATCGACTGGGTATCGCCAATCGGCAGGTCCAGCGTGACCTGATCGCCGTTATAGCTGTAGGTGCCGTCGGAATTGCGCGTGAACGGAACGGTATCGCCCTTGGAACCGGCAAAAATGTATTTGCCGTTTTCGTCCTTGGTGTTCATCAGGCTCAACAGCTGTTCTTCGATCTGGCTGAGTTCCGAAGCGTTGGCCTGGCGGTCGGCATCGGTATAACCGGCGTTGCCGGCACCCAGGGCCAGTTCCTTGGCGCGCTGCAGCACGTTGCCGATACTGGTCATGACGGCTTCAGTCTGGCCAAGCGTGGCTTTGATCGTCGTCATGTTGTTCGAGAACTGATCGAGCATCGAAGCCTGCTGACCCAATTGCAGCAGGCGCGAGGCACCGACCGGATCATCCGCGGCGGTGTTGACGCGAACCAGGCTGCTCGCCTCTTCGCTGCTCTTGACCACGTTGGCGAAGTTTTTCTGATAGTTGGCAGCCGAGGACTCGTAAAACTGGGCGGTAGAAATGCGCATGGGCTACGACTCCTTAAAGACTGTTGATCAGTGTGCTGAAGATAGCCTGCGCAGCCTTGATGATCTGCGAAGACGCGGTGTAGTACTGCTGATACTTGACCAGGTTGCCGGTTTCCTCATCGAGGTCGACACCCGAGAGCGAGTCGCGTGCACCCTTGGCATTCGCCAGGATGGCGCCGGTCGCCGCGTTGTCGAGCTTGCCCTGTGCAGCCTTGGAACCCACGCCCTCGACCAGTTTGCCGTAAGCGTCGTTCAGGGAAATGCCTTTGCTGGCCGAACCGGTGTCCACGGTTTGCGCGGTCTGCAAGCCAGCCAGAGCGGTGCCATTACGGTTGTCCAGGCTGCCCGGCTGAGTGAGCGAAACGTTGATTGCCGCGCCGTTGCTCGGGGCGCCGGCGAAGGTCATGCTGAAGGTCGCGGTGTACTGAGTGGCAGGCGCTGGCGGGATCGGCGCACCCGTCGCATCCTTGAGCGGAATGCTCAGGTTCAGGGTGTTGCTCTCACCTGGCTTGATGGTGCCGCCGCTGATCAAACCGCCATTGGCGTCCAGGAACTGGTAGGTCTGGCTCGTGCCGTCGGCGGACACCGCACCAAATACCACCTTGGTCGGCGTGGAGTTTTTCAAGCCGTTCTGCATCGCGGTGGCGGTCGCCGCGTCGTAGATGTCGAACTTGGTGGTCAGGGTCGGTTGACCGCTGGCCGGGATCGTCAGGGTGCCGCTGCCACTGCCGCTCGCCGCAATAGCCGCGCCCAGCGGTGCCGCGATGGCCAGACGCTTGGAGTCGGTCATCTCGGTCTTGATGTTCGCCGCAGCATCGCGGGTCGGGGTGATCCTGAAGGTGTCGCCCGCCGTGGCAGAAGCCGCGTTGAACTTCAGCTCAATACCGTCAAAGACCGGAGCGGTTACCGGCGGTGCAGTGCTGAAGCTGCCCATGGACGTGTTGTCCGGCAGGCGCTGAACGGTGTAATCGGTAGCGGTGGTAAACGTGACCTTGTAATCATTGATGGTCAGCTTGCCAGTGTCCTTGATGCTCACATCGAAGTTGCCGGCGCCCAAGTTGCTCGTGCTGGCGACGCTGCGCTCCGAGACCAGCTTGGCCGAATTGATGTTGGTGAACAGGTTCGAACCGAAGGCACCGTTCTTGTCGATGCCCTGGGCCTGAAGGCTGTTCATCTGATCGGCAACAACAAGCGCCACACGGCCCAGCTCATTCATGGCCGGGTCCAGCACGGTGCTGCGATAACGCAGCAGGCCGCCGATTTCGCCGCCGGTCATGATCGACGTGATGTCGATGGTGCTCGAACCGCGATTGAGCTGCAGCGCCAGACGGCCCGGATCTTCTTTGCTTGGCACCGCCTCAAGTTTGCTGGACGTGTTGCCAATGACCAGCGGCTGACCGCTGCCCAGGTAAATGTCGAGGCTGCCTTCACGCTCCACCACTTGCGCACCGGTGAAGGTCGACAGTTGGCGCACGGTTTCGTTACGGGCATCGAGCAGATCGTTCGGCATGCCGCCGGTGCTGGAAACCTCGGAGATCTTCTGGTTCAACTGCGCCACAGTAGCGGCCAGCTTGTTGACCTGATCTGCCATGTTCGTCAGGTTGCCGTTGATATTGGCATTCTGCTGGGTCAACTGCGCGGAGATCGAGTTGAAACGGTTGCTCAAGGCCTGAGAATCGCTGAGCAGCAACTGGCGGGACGCGTCGTCACCCGGCTTGGCGTTGACGTTCTGCACCGAGGCAAAAAACTTGGTCAGTGCGCCGTTCAGGCCGGTACTGGTGTCGGAGAGCAATTTGTCCAGCGGCGTGACCTGATTCAGGTAGGCGGCCGAATCGCTGTTGAGCGAGGTGGTGGTCTGCAACTGCGCATCGAGGTAGCTGTTGTACACGCGACGCACATCGGCCAGGGTCGTGCCGGTGCCGATGTAGACATTGCCGAACTGCTGCGAGGCCTTGGTGCCCTGCACTGTTTGCTGGCGCGAGTACCCGGCGGTGTCGACGTTGGCAATGTTGTTGCCGGTGGTCATCAACGAGGATTGGCCAGCGGCCAGACCCGACATCCCGATATTGAGCAAACTCATGGTTCGACCTTAATCCTTGTGCCTATAAAGGCGTGGTGGAAACGCCCGCCGCAGCGTAGTTCTGGTAACTCGTCATCTGCTTGGCTATCTGCGAAATCTTGCTCGCGTAGTCCGGGTCGGTTGCGTAACCGGCCTTTTGCAACTCGCGTACAAACTGTTCTGGGTTATCGGCCGACTTCACGACATCTTGATAGCGATTGTTGGTTTGCAACAAAGTCACAAGGTCATGGAAGCTGTCCTTGTAAGAGTCATAGGAACGGAACTCGGCCGTCTCCTTGACCATCGCGCCATTTCTGAATTCGCTGGTGATCGCGCGCGCCGAATCGCCCTTCCAGCTGCTGCTGGCCTTGATGCCGAACAGGTTGTGGCTGCTGCTGCCATCCTGTGCGCGCATGACCGATTTGCCCCAGCCGGTTTCCAGCGCTGCTTGGGCCACCAGGTAACGCGGATCGACACCGATGCGCTCGGCGGCTTCCTTGGCCATCGGCAACATGGTGTTGACGAACTGGTCGGCAGAACTGAAGGCTTTTTTCGCCGGTGCCAACGGTATCTGAGCGATGGCACGACCATGAATCTGCAAACCCGTGCTCGATGACGCTTGCGCAGTCGCCAGCCAGTCACCGTTGAACAAAGGCCCCGAACCGGTCGACGTGTTGCGCTCTGCCAATCGAGTGTTATTGAGCGTCGCGGCGGTCGTCGTCGCCGAAGGCACCAGGCCCGCCAGCAAGCGGTCAGCCAGTTTCGGTGGCAACGCCAGGAGTCGCTGATTGATCAGCGCCATGTCGTTGCGATGTGCGCCCTCGCCTGCCGCCTGTGGAGCGCTGATCGAGCGCGAAGCCCACAACGGACGCTGGCCATTGACTCGCGACAGCGGCCCGTTAGTCCCGACCGTGCCCGCCGCCACCGGCGTCTGTGCCGCCGCTTTTGCCGCTTCCTGCTTGGCCGCCGACAGCGTTGCCGCTTCGCCCGGAGCCAATGGTTTGTTCTTCGACATCTGGCGCATCAGCACGTCCGCCAGACCAATACCACCGCCCTCGCGGGACATGGAAACGGCCAACTGCTGGTCGTACATTTCCTGGTACTGTTTGGCCGCCGGCGTGTTGAGCGGATTGCCCTCAGCCAGCGTGTCGGTCGCCTTGCGCATGGACTTGAGCATTTCACCGAGGAACAGCGACTCGAATTCCTGCGCCACTTTGCGCAGGTTTTCGTCACTGTTCTTGTCGCCGACCTTGAGCTGGTTCAGGCGATTGAGGTCCGAATAGGACCCCGAATCGGCGCTGCTGACCAGACCACTCTTGTGCATATCCATGGTCGCCGGCCTCAGATCACGATCAGGTCGGCTTGCAATGCGCCGGCCTGTTTCAGTGCTTCAAGGATTGCCATCAAGTCACCTGGCGCCGCGCCGACCTGGTTCACCGCACGCACGATCTCGTCGAGGGTGGTGCCCGGGCCGAACTTGAACATCGGCTTGGCTTCCTGCTGGGCGTTGACCCGCGAGCGCGGCACAACAGCGGTCTGACCATTGGACAGAGGGCCGGGCTGGCTGACGATCGGGTCTTCGGTGATGGTCACGGTCAGGCTGCCGTGAGTCACGGCGGCCGGGGACACCTTGACGTTCTGGCCGATCACGATGGTGCCGGTGCGGGAGTTAATGATGACTTTCGCCACCGCCTGACCCGGATCGACTTCAAGGTTCTCGATGATCGACAGATAGTCGACGCGCTGGCTCGGATCCAGCGGCGCACTGACGCGAATCGAACCGCCGTCGATGGCCTGGGCAACGCCAGGGCCGAGCATGTCGTTGATCTTGTCGACGATGCGCTTGGCGGTAGTGAAGTCGGAACGGTTGAGATTCAACGTCAGGCTGTTGCCCTGGTTGAAACCGCTCGGCACCGAACGTTCGACCGACGCACCACCGGGGATGCGACCAGCCGACGGAACGTTGACGGTGATCTTCGAACCGTCGCGACCTTCAGCATCAAAACCGCCGACGACCAGGTTGCCCTGGGCGACCGCGTAAACGTTGCCGTCGATACCCTTGAGCGGCGTCAGCAGCAAGGTGCCGCCACGCAGGCTCTTGGAGTTACCGATGGAGGACACGGTAATGTCCACCTGCTGACCCGGTTTGGCGAAGGCCGGCAAGTCGGCACTGATCGATACCGCCGCGACGTTCTTCAACTGCACGTTGCCGGAACCCGCCGGCACCTTGATGCCGAACTGCGAGAGCATGTTATTGAAGGTTTGCAGGGTGAACGGCGTCTGCGTCGTCTGGTCGCCGGTACCGTTAAGCCCGACCACCAGGCCGTAGCCGATCAATTGGTTGGAACGTACGCCGGAAATACTGGCGATATCCTTCAGCCGCTCGGCCTGAGCACCAAAGGCTGCGGACATCAGGAACGCAGCCACCATCAGGTGTTTGAAATTCAACGTGACCACCTAGAAAGGGAACAGCGGGCTGAGGAAGAAACGGTCGAACCAGCCTGGCTGACTCGCATCGGCAAACGAACCGGTGCCCGAATAGGTGATGCGCGCATCGGCGATGCGTGTCGACGAAACCGTGTTGTCGGTCGCGATGTCATCGGCCCGGACCAGGCCGGCAATCCGTACCAGCTCATCACCGGTATTGAGCGTCATCCACTTCTCGCCGCGCACGGCAATGATGCCGTTGGGCAAGACGTCGGCGACGGTCACGGTGATCGAACCGGTCAGGCTGTTGCCCTGCCCGGCCTTGCTGTCGCCCTTGGTCGCGCGGTCGCCGCTGTAACTCGCATTCAGTGTCAGATCATTGTCACTGAATGGGCTGTTAGTGTTGGGCACCACACCGAACAGCGACGTCAGGCCGATGCCGGCCTTGCTGTTCTTGGCCACTTGCGAGTTGGCATTTTTACTGGCCTGGGTTTTTTCGTTCAGGGTGATGGTGATGATGTCACCAACCCGGAACGCCTTGCGGTCGCTGTACAGGTTCTGTTCGAAACCGGCCTGGTAGATCGAGCCGTTGTTCGCGGCAGCCGGCAATGGCGTACGCGGCAACACCGGGGCGTAGTAAGGGTCATTGGGCTTGGGCGTCGGACCGACGCAACCCGCCAGCGCGGCGACGCCACTCAGTGCCAGGACAGATACAAAGCGATTCATGACCCTACCTCACGGTGTTGCAGGCGGCCTCATGACCGCCTCATAGACTTGATTACAGATTCTGCGTTACGAACGAGAGCATCTGGTCGGCGGTGGAGATCACCTTGGAGTTCATCTCGTAGGCGCGCTGAGTGGTGATCATGTTGACCATCTCTTCAACGGTGCTGACGTTGGAAGTTTCAAGGGTGTTCTGCAGCGTGGTGCCGAAACCGGCCAGGCCTGGCGTGCCGACTTGCGGCGCACCGCTGGCAGCGGTTTCCAGGAACAGGTTGTTACCCACCGCTTGCAGGCCGGCCGGGTTGATGAAGTCGGCGGTTTGCAGGTTGCCGATCACCTGGGATGCCGGGTTGCCGGCAACGGTGATGGACACGGTGCCGTCGCGACCGACCGTGAAGGTCTGCGCGTCGTTCGGAATGACAATGGCCGGCTCCAGGGCGAAGCCGCTGGCGTTGACGATCTGACCGTTGGAGTCGAGGTGGAACGTACCGTCACGGGTGTAGGACGTGGTGCCGTCCGGTTGCAGGATCTGGAAGAAACCGCGACCGTCGATGGCCATGTCCAACGGCTGTTCGGTAGTTTGCAGGCTACCGGCGTTGAAGTTTTTCTGGGTGCCGACAATGCGCACACCAGTACCCAATTGCAGACCCGACGGCAGTTCGCTGTCCTGGGTCGACTGGGCGCCTGGCTGGCGCTTGATCTGGTACAGCAGGTCCTGGAACTCGGCGCGGTCACGTTTGAAACCCGTGGTCGACACGTTCGCCAGGTTGTTGGAAATGGTCGTCAGGTTGGTGTCCTGGGCGGACAGACCTGTTTTGGCAACCCATAGAGCCGGAAGCATTCGATTCTCCTCGTGCGCCTGTTTTACGGCGCGACGTTCTGATAATTAGCTGATCTGCAAGACCCGAGCCATGGCCTGGTCGTCATCTTTGGCGGTGTTCATCATCTTGATGTGCAGCTCGAACTGCTTGGCCAGCGCCAGTACCGAAGTCATCTCTTCCACGGCATTGACGTTGCTCGACTCCAGGAACCCGGACACCAGTTTGACGTTGGCATCGGCTTGCGCCGGCTTGCCATCCTTGGTGTGGATCGAACCGTCCAGGCCTTTGGTCATGTTCTTGAAGTCCGGGTTGACCAGCTTGATGCGGTCGACTTCGGCCATCACGCGAGGGCCTTCGCCCATCGCACGAATGCTGACGGTGCCGTCTTCACCCACTTCGATTTGCTGCTCGGGCGGCACGGAAATCGGCCCGCCATTGCCCATCACCGGCATGCCGTTGCCGGCCCGCAACACGCCCAGAGCGTCAACGTTCAGGCTGCCGGTGCGCACGTAGCTTTCACCGCCGTCGGGGTTCTGCACCGCGATCCAGCCGTTGCCCTGCACCGCGACGTCGAGGTCGCGACCGGTTTGTACCAGAGAGCCCGCGGAGAAGTCGGTGGCCGGACGTTCGGACATCGCGAACGCACGCGCCGGAAAGCTGTCACCGAACACCGGCATCGAACGCGCCTGCTCCAGGTCTTTCTGGAAGCCGTTGGTGGAGATGTTCGCCAGGTTGTTCGCATGAGCCTTCTGCGCCAGTGCATTCTGGCTGGCGCCGGTCATTGCCACATAAAGGTACTTGTCCACACTCTTTCCTCTGCATGCCGGACGTTTGCCGCCCACCGCTGTACTGCTGAGCGATAAGCAATTTGCAGACCAACTTTTTTCTGGCGGCGCGGAGCCCGGCAAACAAAGGACTTGGGGCGTTCAGGGGGAAATGGGGGAATGTGTCAAAGACGAAAAACCGGCGGTGTTATGCCGGTAAGTGGCAAGGCTTGACCTTGAGGCTGAACAGGATACCGCTATCGCGAGCAGGGCTCGCTCCTACATTTGGAATGCAATCCCCTGTAGGAGCGAGCCCTGCTCGCGATGGGGCCAAAACAAACACAGCAAACGCCAGCTAGGACTCAGTCTTGCCGACTTCATACTCACGCAACTTATTGGCAATGGTGGTATGCGAAACCCCCAACCGCTTGCCCAGTTGCCGACTGCTCGGATGCTCCGAATACAAACGCTCAAGCACGGCTTTTTCAAAACGCCCGACAATCTCATCCAGCCCACCCTCAAGCGAAAAATCGCCAAGCGGCTGACGCACGCCATAATCCGGCAGGCGAATATGTTCAGCCTTGACCGTCCCGCCCTCGCATAACGAAACCGCCTGGAACAGCACGTTTTCCAACTGCCGGACGTTGCCCGGCCAATGGTAGTGACTGAGCCGCTCCATGGCCGCCGGCGCCAGTTTCGGCAGCGCACAACCGATCTGCCGACTGGCCTGATCAAGGAAGTGCTCCACCAGCGGCGTCAAACCATCCAGGCATTCGCGCAGTGGCGGGATATGCAGCGAAAGCACGTTCAAACGGTGATACAAATCCTGGCGAAACTCGCCACGAGCGCACAATTCCGACAGGTCGACCTGCGTTGCACAGATCACTCGCACATCGAGGTAAACCTCTTCATCACTGCCTACACGACGGAAGCATCCGTCCTGCAGGAATCTGAGTAATTTCACCTGCAAGCGCGGGCTCATTTCCCCCACGCCATCGAGAAACAGCGTACCGCCCGCCGTCAGCTCCAACAGCCCGAGCTTGCCTTCGGCACGGGCGCCTTCGAACGCGCCGGGGCCGTAGCCGAACAGTTCAGTCTCGGCCATGGACTCCGGCAGGCCGGCGCAATTGAGCGCCATCAGCGGCGACTGCCCCCGAGGGCTCGCCAGGTGGCAGGCGCGTGCCAGCAGTTCCTTGCCGGTGCCGGTTTCGCCTTCTATCAATAGCGGCGCATCCAGCGGCGCCATGCGCCGGGCTTCACGCACCACCGCCGCCATCACTTTCGAGCTTTGGAAGATGCTGTCGAACCCGCGCAGTTCCTGTTTGCGCACGTTGTAAATGCGCTCCCCTACCCGGTCGGCACGGTGCAACGTCAGCACCGCGCCGGCCATGGCCTCGCTGTCGTCATGCTCCGATTGCAGCGGCGCGATGTCGGCCAGAAACACGTCGCCCTTGACCTTGACTCGCAGCCCGTTGATCCGCGACTTGTTGGCGCGCACCAGTTCCGGCAAATCGAAATCCTCGGCGTAACGCGACAAGGGAATCCCCGGCACCTCATCGACACGCACGCCGAGCAACTGCGCCGCCGCGCGGTTAGCCGCGACAATCGAGCCGCCCATGTCGATCGACAACACCGGAAATTCCAGGGCGCCGAGCAAAGCATTGAGTTCCATGTGCCGACGCTCGCTCGGCATCAGGCCTACACGCTTGACGCCAAAGACCCCGGCAATTGACTCGAATTTCGGACGCAACGCCTGGAACTGAATATTGATCAGGTTCGGGCAATGCAGGTAGATCGCGTTGCCATGCTCGCCACCCACTTCACCGCGAGCGACGTTGATCCCGTACTCGACCAGCAAATTGAGAATGTCGCGCAGGATGCCGATGCGGTTCTGGCAGTGGACTTTGATACGCATATAAGGCCCAAAGGTAAATTAAGGCGATGGATCGCTCCCTGTAGGAGCCGGCTTGCCGGCGATGGCGTCCTTGAGAACGCTATCGCCGGCAAGCCGGCTCCTACCTACAGCGGTTTACCAATCAATCGAGGGCCACAGGGGAAATTTTCTCTGGGTGCCCTCAGATAGTCGTCAAGATTATGTGACACCTGCAAGCCATTTCAAACCCGAAAAACTCATGCGCAGCGCCACAGCCGCCAATCCGTAACGAAAAGTTTACGAAAACCAACGAATTTTCCTACATGCGACGGCTTACACGTGCTGCAACATCGCAATTCCTGAGGTATTTCTAAGTCCATAGCAGGACATAACAAGAACGAAATCCCCTAGCAGGAGAGCAGCATGAAGCAGACGCAGTACGTGGCTCGCGAGCCCAATGCGCAAGGTTTTATCGACTACCCCGCCGAAGAACACGCGGTGTGGAACACGCTGATCACTCGCCAACTGAAAGTGATCGAAGGGCGTGCGTGCCAGGAATACCTGGACGGTATCGAAAAACTCGGTCTGCCCCACGACCGCATTCCGCAACTCGGCGAAATCAACAAAGTCCTCGGTGAAACCACCGGCTGGCAGGTTGCCCGAGTACCCGCACTGATTCCTTTCCAGACCTTCTTTGAATTACTGGCCAACAAGCAGTTTCCGGTGGCGACGTTTATTCGTACCCGCGAAGAGCTGGATTACCTGCAAGAGCCGGACATTTTCCACGAGATCTTTGGTCACTGCCCGCTGCTGACCAACCCTTGGTTCGCCGAATTCACCCACACCTACGGCAAACTCGGCCTGAAGGCCTCCAAGGAAGAACGCGTGTACCTGGCGCGCTTGTACTGGATGACCATCGAGTTCGGCCTGGTCGATACCCCCGAAGGCCAGCGCATTTACGGCGGCGGTATTCTCTCCTCGCCGAAAGAAACCGTTTACAGCCTGTCAAGCGAACCTGAGCATCAGGCCTTCGACCCACTGGAATGCATGCGCACGCCTTACCGCATCGACATCCTGCAACCGTTGTATTTCGTCTTGCCGAACCTCAAGCGTCTGTTCGACCTCGCCCACGAAGACATCATGGGCATGGTCAAGCAAGGCATGCAGCTGGGCTTGCACGCACCGAAATTTCCGCCGAAAGCCGCGTGATCCGCAGCTTTTAGAATCAAGTGAGCCTGTCAGGAATCGACGCTTTGGTTTAGCGTGGTTGCACTGACGGCCGATTTCCAATCATTCGAATTCAGGAACACATCATGTCCACATTGAACCAAGCCCATTGCGAAGCCTGCCGCGCCGACGCCCCTCAGGTCAGCGACGAAGAGCTGCCGGTACTGATCAAGCAAATCCCGGACTGGAACATCGAAGTCCGCGACAGCGTCATGCAGCTGGAAAAGGTTTTCCTGTTCAAGAACTTCAAGCACGCGCTGGCGTTCACCAACGCTGTCGGGGAAATCTCCGAGGCCGAAGGTCACCACCCGGGCCTGCTGACCGAATGGGGCAAAGTCACCGTGACCTGGTGGAGCCACTCCATCAAAGGCCTGCACCGCAACGATTTCATCATGGCCGCGCGCACTGACGAAGTGGCCAAGGACGCCGAGGGCCGCAAATAATGCATTTCGACGCCATAGGTCGAGTACCCGGCGACCCGATTCTCGGCCTGATGGAGGCCTATGCGCAGGACCCCAACCCGCGCAAATTCGACCTTGGCGTGGGCGTCTATAAAGACGCCTTTGGCCTGACGCCGATTCCCCAGGCCGTGAAGATTGCGGAGCAGCGCCTGGTGGATCGCCAGACCACCAAGACCTACATCGGCGGTCACGGCGAACCGGCGTTCGGCAAAGCCATCAACGAGTTGGTGCTCGGTGCCGATTCTGCGCTGATCGCCGAACAACGGGCCGGTGCCACCCAGACGCCGGGCGGCACCGGTGCGTTGCGCTTGAGCGCGGACTTCATCGCCCAGTGCCTGCCGGGCCGTGGCGTGTTGCTGAGCAACCCGACCTGGCCGATTCACGAAACCATTTTCGCCACGGCCGGGGTCAAGGTTAATCACTACCCTTATGTCGGCAGCGACAACCGCCTCGATGTTGAAGCGATGCTGGCAGCACTCAACGAAGCCCCTGAGGGCGATGTGGTTTTGCTGCACGCTTGCTGCCACAACCCGACCGGTTTCGATCTGTCCCATGACGACTGGCGCCGGGTGCTGGAAGTGGCGCGCAGTCGCAATCTGGTACCGCTGATCGACTTCGCCTATCAGGGTTTCGGCGACGGGCTGGAGCAGGATGCGTGGTCAACCCGGTTGTTCGCTGCCGAACTGCCGGAAGTGTTGATCACCAGCTCCTGCTCGAAGAACTTCGGCCTGTACCGCGACCGCACGGGTGCGCTGATTGTCTGCGCGAAGACGGCTGACAAACTGGTGGATATCCGCAGCCAACTGGCCAATATCGCCCGTAACCTGTGGTCGACGCCACCGGATCACGGCGCCGCCGTCGTGGCAACGATCCTCGGCGACCCGGAGCTGAAAAGCCTCTGGGCCGACGAAGTGGAGGCCATGCGTTTGCATATCGCCCAACTGCGCAGCGGCCTGGTCGAGGCGCTGGAGCCCCATGGTTTGCGCGAGCGCTTTGCGCACATTGGTGTGCAACGCGGGATGTTTTCCTACACCGGATTGACGCCTGACCAGGTTAAACAGTTGCGTGATCATCACAGCGTTTACATGGTCGGTACCGGCCGGGCGAACGTGGCGGGGATTGATGCGACGCGTCTTGATCTGCTGGCCGAAGCCATCGCGAAAGTCTGCAAGTAATTCCCCCCTGTAGAAGCGAGCCTGCTCGCGATGGTGTGTCAGACACATGGGTGTCGACTGATACTCCATCGCGAGCAAGCTCGCTCCTACACACACCTGTCTAGACAAGCCCATCCGTCGTAACAATTGGATATAAAAGTCTGATTGTCATTTCTCCTGCTGTATCCTGCCCAGGCTTTGTAAAAGCGCGGATCTACCAGATCTATCAACAGACTTTGCGAGGAGCGCGAAACATGCACGAGATCCCTAATCTCCCCTTCCCAAGCCTGCACGAAACTGAGCAGACACCCACGCAGCAAGCCGGCGCCCAACAGCCCGAGCCGAAAGAAGCCACTGAACGCCGCCAGGCCGACAGCGAAGACTGAAACACCTGCAATACCAGACCGTGTGGAAAGCGCTAACATGCGCTTTCCACACCGCCTGAAACCGAGCCACTTATCCATGACCGATGACTTTAGCGAGACCCAGGCCAGCGTTCTGATCGGCACCGCCGAGAAGATGATCGAGATCTGGAATCGCCTCTCCCCCGAGAAACAAGCCGCATTGCTCGCCCGTTTCGGCAGCGAAGAAAATGCCCTGGCCGCTCTGGTCACGACGCAACTGGTCGCCCCCGCCAAACCCTGATTCGCCCCCACCCGGCAAATAGTTTTACTTTTCCACGCCCGCGGCCTCTCACGCCGCTATCATAAGCAGCCTATCTATCCTGCTTTCCCGTGGACCTTTACCCATGTCTGAAAACCAGCGCCCCCTGGCGGTCACGCTGCAAGTCGTTTCCATCGTCCTGTTCACTTTTATCGGCTACCTCAACATCGGCATTCCCCTGGCCGTATTGCCCGGCTACGTCCACAGCGATCTGGGTTTCGGTGCCGTAGTCGCCGGCCTGGTGATCAGCGTGCAATACCTGGCCACCCTGCTCAGCCGTCCATACGCCGGGAAAATCATTGATAACAAGGGCAGCAAACTGGCGGTCATGTATGGCCTCGCCGGTTGCGGCCTGAGCGGCGTATTCATGCTGATTTCGGCCTTGACCCAAAGCCTGCCGATGCTGAGCCTGATCAGCCTGCTGATCGGCCGCCTGGTGCTCGGCAGCGCGGAAAGCCTGGTGGGCTCGGGCTCGATCGGCTGGGGCATCGGCCGGGTCGGCGCGGCGAATACCGCCAAAGTGATCTCATGGAACGGCATCGCCAGTTATGGCGCACTGGCCGTCGGCGCACCGCTTGGCGTGTTGCTGGTCAGTCAGTTGGGCTTGTGGAGCATGGGCGTGAGCATCGTGTTGCTGGCCGTGCTGGGCCTGGCGCTGGCCTGGCCGAAAACCGCTGCGCCCATCGTGGCCGGGGAACGATTGCCGTTCATGCATGTGCTCGGTCGAGTGCTGCCGCACGGTTGCGGCCTGGCGCTGGGTTCGATCGGCTTCGGCACCATCGCCACCTTCATCACCCTGTATTACGCCACGCAACACTGGGACAACGCGGTGTTGTGCCTGAGCCTGTTTGGCGCAAGCTTCATCGGCGCGCGGCTGTTGTTCGGCAACCTGATCAACCGTCTCGGTGGTTTTCGCGTGGCGATTGCCTGTCTGTCGGTGGAAACCCTGGGGCTGTTGCTGCTGTGGCTGGCACCGGATGCTCATTGGGCCTTGGCCGGCGCGGCGCTGAGCGGTTTCGGTTTTTCCCTGGTGTTCCCGGCACTGGGCGTGGAAGCGGTCAATCTGGTGCCAGCGTCCAGCCGTGGCGCTGCGGTTGGCGCGTATTCGCTGTTCATCGATTTGTCGCTGGGGATTACCGGACCGTTGGCGGGCGCGATTGCCGCCGGATTTGGTTTTGCTTCGATCTTCCTGTTCGCCGCAATCGCCGCTTTGAGCGGTTTGGCACTGAGCATTTACCTGTACAGGCAAGCGCCCAAGTATCGTGAAGAGCGAGACGCCCGCTAGAAATCGACCTTGCCGCGCCCGGCCTTGATGCTGCCGCGCTTGGTCTTGGATTCGAGCCGACGCTTCTTCGAGCCGAGGGTCGGCTTGGTCGGACGGCGTTTCTTTTCGACCTTGGTGGCGCTGAGGATCAACTCGGTCAGCCGCTCCAGCGCATCGGCGCGATTGGCCTCCTGCGTGCGGTATTGCTGGGCCTTGATGATCAACACACCGTCGCTGGTGATGCGACTGTCACGCAGCGCCAGCAGCCGCTCCTTGTAGAACTCGGGCAAAGACGAGGCCGGAATGTCGAAGCGCAGGTGCACGGCACTGGAGACCTTGTTGACGTTCTGCCCACCGGCGCCCTGGGCGCGGATGGCCGTCAATTCGATCTCGGCATCCGGCAGATGCACGTTGTTGGAAATCACCAGCATGGAAAAGCGTCCGTATTCAGAGTGCGCAGGATACCGCGAATGAGATATCGGTAATGCTGAAGATCCAATGTGGGAGCGGGCTTGCTCGCGAAAGCGGTGTTTCAGGCGATGTCGATGTCGACTGACACACCGCCTTCGCGAGCAAGCCCGCTCCCACAGGGTTTTGTGTGAGTCCTTGAAACAACAAACCCGGCACATGGCCGGGTTTGTTGTTTCTGCAGGCTGCGCTTACTTCGCGCTCGCCGCGTGCAACGCCTGTTGAGCACTGCGCTTGTTCTTGATGCCGTAGCAAATCCACATGAACACGACCCACACCGGAATCGCGTACACCGAAACCTGAATGCCCGGGATCAACAGCATCACGCCAAGGATGAACACCACGAACGCCAGGCAGATGTAGTTTCCGTACGGATACCACAGGGCCTTGAACAGCGGCGACTGCTTGGTCTTGTTCATGTGCTGGCGGAACTTGAAGTGCGAATAGCTGATCATCGCCCAGTTGATCACCAACGTGGCCACCACCAGCGACATCAACAGTTCCAGCGCGTTTTGCGGGATCAGGTAGTTCAACAGCACCGCGATCAGCGTCACCGCCGCCGAAGCGAGGATCGAACGCACCGGCACGCCGCGCTTGTCGATCTTCGCCAGGGCTTTCGGCGCATCGCCCTGCTCGGCCATGCCCAACAGCATGCGGCTGTTGCAGTAGGTGCCGCTGTTGTACACCGACAACGCCGCGGTCAGCACCACGAAGTTGAGGATGTGCGCGGCTGTGTTGCTGCCGAGCATCGAGAACACTTGCACGAACGGGCTGCCGCTGTAGGAATCGCCGGAGGCGTTCAGGGTCGCCAGCAGGCTGTCCCATGGCGTCAGCGACAGCAGGATGACCAGTGCGCCGATGTAGAAAATCAGGATCCGGTAGATCACCTGGTTGATCGCTTTCGGGATCACGGTTTTCGGTTTGTCCGCTTCTGCTGCGGTGAAGCCGAGCATTTCCAGGCCGCCGAAGCTGAACATGATGATCGCCATGGCCATCACCAGACCACTGACGCCGTTCGGGAAGAAACCACCGTGGGACCACAGGTTGGCCACCGACGCTTCCGGTCCGCCGTGCCCGCTGACCAGCAGATAGCTGCCCAGGGCAATCATGCCGACGATCGCGACGACCTTGATGATCGCGAACCAGAACTCCGCCTCGCCGAAGACTTTGACGTTGGCCAGGTTAATGAGGTTGATCAGCACGAAAAACCCGGCTGCCGAGACCCAGGTCGGGATGTCCGGGGCCCAGTAGTGGATGTATTTGCCGACGGCGGTCAGCTCCGACATGCCCACCAGAATGTACAGGATCCAGCAGTTCCAGCCCGACAGGAAACCGGCGAAACCGCCCCAGTATTTGTGCGCGAAGTGGCTGAAGGAACCGGCCACCGGCTCTTCGACGATCATTTCGCCGAGCTGGCGCATGATCATGAAGGCAATGAAGCCGCAGATGGCGTAGCCGAGGATCATCGACGGGCCAGCGGATTTCAGTACGCCGGCCGAGCCGAGGAACAGGCCGGTACCAATCGCGCCACCAAGGGCGATCAGTTGAATATGACGATTCTTCAGGCCGCGTTTCAGCTCGCCTGAATGCGAGTTTTGTCCACTCATGAAAAGGGTCTCACGCAAGGTTTGATGATGTTCAATAGACGTTGCTGCTCGGTTGCGACTTTAAGCAGCGCCGATCAAACCCCAGCGCAGGCACCAGGAGTTCAGCGTATTTACAACGGTCATGCGTCACCTGTTTGTTTTTATCTGTGACGAAATCGAACCCGACACGCTCGTGACGCGGCGGAGTGAACAAGGCGGATAGCCTTGAGGTTTGCGCAGGTGCGCAGGAGGTCACAGGTAAAACGCGGCGCATTGTACACCGCTAACCCCCTGCTGCCAGACACCGCTGGATCAGCGCGTCGGTTGCCGGGATTGCCTGTGTCCGCCCCGAGGGTTTCGGGCGGCTGCAAAAAGAGAGTCAGACCTTTGCGGGTCGTCGGCGTGAGCGATAGGAAAACCGCCCCACGGGGAGAGGTGGAGATGAGTCACGGCGTACATTGCGCCTCCTTTTTGTTATGCACCTGCACGACAGGCATGGGGCGCATGACACCCTTCTGGAGCCGCTGAAACAAGCGGGCCAGAGAGCTGAAAAAGGTCTAAAGGCTCATAGAGCGGAAGAAATTTCTTACGGTTATCGCCGAAGGGGGCTTTCTCGAGGCCAATCGGCAGAAATCGTCAGGTTTTCTTTACGAGGCGTAACACCTATTTTCCACCCTGACTGTGGCAGTGCTCCCACTGACGCCTTCGCGGGCAAGCCTCGCTCCTACAACGGCACCGAACCTGTAGGAGCGAGGCTTGCCCGCGAAGACGGATTCACAGACAACTCACCACTTAAGTCAGCGCAAAAAAAAAACGCCAACCCGAAGGTTGGCGTTTTTCATCTGCCGCTCAGCCCTTACTCAGGCTTGCGACGACCGAAGCCCGGACGCTGGCCCGAACCGGCTGGCGCGCCGCGGCGCTTGCCCGATGGTTTGTCACCCTCGACCAGCTTGATCCCCGGACGTTTTGGCGCTGGCTTGGCCGGGCGCTTGGTGTCCGATGGACGATCCGCCACTGGCGTACCGCGACCAGACTCTCCACGACCCGCGGGGGCACCGCGGCCTTCGCCACGTTCAGTGCGACCGTTGGCCGGACGCGGCGTGCGTGGACCACGCTCGCCGTCGGCGCGGGGCGCTGCTGGCTTGCGGGCTGGACGCTCGCCTTCGATATGCGGCTCACGGGTATCGCGCGGTGTAGCAGCGGACTGGTTACCGATGGCAGGACGCAACGAACGCACGCGCTCGGTCTTGCCCATCGGACGCGACGATTTACGCTGCATACGGTCGAGCTTGTCTTTGCTCTTGGCGTTCATCTGCGGCATGGCCACAGGCGTCAGACCCACTTCCGCACTCAGAATGTCGACTTCGTACTGGCTCATTTCGCGCCAGCGACCCATCGGCAGGTCGGAGTTGAGGAACACCGGACCGAAACGCACGCGCTTCAGACGGCTGACCACCAAGCCCTGGGATTCCCACAGACGACGAACTTCACGGTTGCGACCTTCCATCACCACGCAGTGGTACCAGTGGTTGAAACCTTCGCCACCTGGCGCTTGCTTGATGTCGGTGAACTTGGCCGGGCCGTCTTCAAGGACGACGCCTGCCTTCAGACGCTCGATCATCTCGTCATCGACTTCGCCACGCACACGTACCGCGTATTCACGGTCCATTTCGTAGGAAGGGTGCATCAGGCGGTTGGCCAGTTCACCGTCGGTGGTGAACATCAGCAGGCCGGTGGTGTTGATGTCCAGACGGCCGATGTTGATCCAGCGACCTTCTTTCGGACGCGGCATCTTGTCGAACACGGTCGGACGGCCTTCCGGGTCAAGGCGGGTGCAGATTTCACCATCGGGCTTGTTGTACATGATCACGCGGCGTACCGACTCGGCGGCTTCTTCGCGCTTGATCACCTTGCCATCGATGGTGATGGCGTCATGCATGTCGACGCGCTGCCCGAGGGTGGCGTCTTTGCCGTTGACCTTGATGCGGCCGTGGCTGATCCAGGCTTCTACGTCACGGCGCGAGCCGACGCCGATACGGGCGAGGACTTTCTGCAGTTTCTCGCCTGCTGGGCCGATTTCCTGGTCGTCTTTCTGGTCGTTGATACTCATCTGGGCACCTCCCGGTGTGGTCTGTTCAGGCGGCTCTGAATTGAGCGTCCTGAAGAGTTGAAAGCTTGTACTCGGGCGAAGGGATCGCCGAAGGGTCGCGAATCATACGCTCATGTCGGCGTTTGCGCATCAGAGACTAGCTGATGAATGGCCAGTTACCTGGATTTCCGCCGACCGGTGGTATCGTGTTTGATCAGACGCAGCGCCGCTTCGGTGAGGATTGGGCAGACGCTGATGCTGGGGGCTTTCCAACGCAACCTTGTAGGAGCCGGCTTGCTGGCGATGGCGGTGGGTCAGTCGACATGTTTAGCGGCTGACCCACCGCTATCGCCAGCAAGCCGGCTCCTACAAGGGTCTCATCGTCTACGAGATTTGGGTCAGTCTTCGAACTCGCGGCGTTCGGCTTCGATGGCTTCGGCGAGGGCCCGGGCTTCGGCTTCTTCATCGGACAACTCGGGTTCGGGCTCGGGTTTCGGCTGTTCGAGCGCGGCGACGGCGGCCAGGAGTTTTTCGCGCGCCTCGGCCACACCGAGCACATCATCTTCCCGTTCTTCTTCGACGGTGGCTTCTGGTTCGACTTGAAGCTCAGCCTCAATGACCGCTTCCGGCTGCGCCAAAACCTCTTCGGTCACGCTCATCTCGCCATCGCGCAAAATGTCATCGAAGTCGGTCTTGAGCCCCTCCTCCATGGTGTCCAGCTCCAGCAACAACGTATGGAAACTGGTTTCTTCCTTCGGCTCTTCCGGCTCGGCGCTGGCGTCCGCCAGTTCCTGCAAACCGGCTGGCACGGGCGCATCGTCGAAGTCGAGCACCGGGTCAGGCTCCAGCTCGCGCAGTTCTGCGAGCGGCGGCAGATCGTCAAGATTCTTCAGGTTGAAATGATCGAGAAACGCCTTCGTCGTCGCAAACATCGCCGGTTTGCCGGGCACGTCGCGATAACCGACGATGCGAATCCACTCCCGTTCCAGCAACGTCTTGACGATGTGACTGTTGACCGCCACGCCCCGCACGTCTTCGATCTCGCCCCGGGTGATCGGCTGGCGATAGGCAATCAGGGCCATGGTTTCGAGCATGGCGCGGGAATAACGCTGCGGGCGCTCTTCCCACAAACGCCCGACCCACGGCGAGAATTTTTCGCGGATCTGCAGGCGATAGCCGGAGGCGACTTCCTTCAGCTCGAACGCACGGCCGTCGCAGGACTTGGCCAGGATCGCCAGGGCTTTCTTGAAGACCGGCGGTTCCGGCCGCTCGCCCTCCTCAAAGAGTTCGAACAGGCGTTCAAGCGATTGCGGTTTTCCCGAGGCCAACAGAAAGGCTTCAAGCAGTGGCGCCAGCTCGCGGGGTTCAGTCAGGTTCATGATTCAACTCGTTATTCGGCTCGGGCTCGCACGTGGATCGCCGCGAACGGCTCATTCTGCACCAGCTCGACCAAGGATTCCTTGACCAGTTCGAGGATCGCCATAAAGGTCACCACCACCCCCAGGCGTCCTTCTTCAGCGGTGAACAGCTCGACAAAGGGCACGAAACCTCCCCCCTTGAGCCGCTCCAGCACGTCGCTCATGCGTTCGCGCGTGGACAGCGCCTCGCGGCTGACCTGGTGGCTTTCGAACATGTCGCCACGGCGCAGCACCTCGGCCATGGACATCAACAACTCCGACAGACTCACATCCGGCAACAGCTTGCGCGCCCGTGCTTCCGGGGCATCCAGCTTGGGCACCACCACATCACGACCGACGCGACTCAGGCCATCGATGCCTTCGGCGGCTGCCTTGAAGCGCTCGTATTCCTGCAAGCGACGGATCAGTTCGGCGCGCGGGTCGTCTTCTTCGTCTTCGATGGTTTCGGCGCGCGGCAACAGCATCCGCGATTTGATTTCGGCCAGCATCGCGGCCATCACCAGGTACTCGGCGGCCAGCTCCAGGCGCACCGACTGCATCAACTCGACGTAACCCATGTACTGGCGGGTGATTTCCGCCACCGGGATGTCGAGGATGTTGATGTTCTGTTTGCGGATCAGGTACAGCAGCAGGTCGAGGGGGCCTTCGAAGGCTTCGAGAAAAACCTCGAGCGCATCCGGCGGAATGTACAGGTCCAGCGGCATTTCCAGCACCGCCTGGCCATAGACCATAGCGAAAGGCAGTTCTTGCTGGGCGCCGGCCTGACTGTCGATAACGGGTTCTACTGCAGACATTTACGCCTCGGCCATGAACGGCGTCGGGTCGCCGCAACCGACGCGGATCACTTCCGGCTCGCCATCGGCGAGGTTGATCACCGTGGACGCCTTGATCCCGCCGAAACCGCCGTCGATGATCAGGTCCACTTGATGCTCGAGCAATTGGCGCATTTCGTAAGGATCGCTCATCGGGTCGGTGTCGCCCGGCATGATCAGCGTCACGCTCATCAGCGGCTCGCCCAGTTCTTCCAGCAGCGCCAGGGCAATCGGATGGCTTGGCACACGCAGGCCGATGGTGCGCTTTTTCGGGTGCAACAACAGCCGCGGGACTTCACGGGTGGCGTTGAGAATGAAGGTGTAAGGCCCCGGCAGGTGCGCCTTGAGCACGCGGAAGGTGCCGGTGTCGATCTTGGCGAACAGCCCGAGTTGCGACAGGTCGCTGCAAATCAGCGCGAAGTTGTGCTTCTCGTCCAGTTGACGCAACCGGCGCACGCGTTCCACAGCATTCTTGTCGCCGATCTGGCAACCAATGGCGTAGGAAGAGTCTGTGGGATAAATCACCACCCCGCCGTTGCGGATGATCTCGACAGCCTGTTTGATCAGGCGCGCTTGCGGGTTTTCCGGATGTATCTGGAAAAATTGACTCACATTCTCTACCTGTTCAGACGGCGGCAATAATTGGGTCATGTTTGAATCGACACCACAGTGGTGGCAGATCCTCCGGGAGCGGGCGGTATTCACCGATCTCGGACCAGCCTCCAGGGCCATGAAAATCACTGCCAGCGCTGACCAGCAGACCGAACTCACGGGCGAGAATCGCCAGGCTGCCCACTTGCTCGGCGGGCTGATGGCCATTGACCACTTCGATAGCGTGGCCCCCAGCTTGAATATAGTCAGAAATCAGGCGGCGACGCTTGCTGCGAGTGAAATCGTAGTGCCAGGGATGCGCCAGGCTCACCCAGGCTTTTGCGGCGCGCAGGGTTTCGACGGTTTCTTCCAGGGTCGGCCAGTGTTGCTTGACGTCCCCCAGTTTGCCGGCGCCCAGCCATTTGCGGAACGCTTCGGCGCGATCCTTGACGAAACCTTCACGCACCATCCAGTCAGCGAAGTGCGGGCGAGCCGGCGCGTTGCCGCTGTCGCCCAGTTCCTGTTGAATCGCCCGGGCGCCCTCCAGCGCACCCGGCATACCCTTCAACGCCAGTTTGCGGCTTATTTCTTCGGAACGTAGCCAACGGCCATCGTGCAACTTGGCGATGGCATCGACCAACGGCGCTGCATTGACATCAAATCCGTAGCCCAGCACATGAATGGTTGCGCCGCCCCAGGTGCAGGACAACTCGACGCCGTTGACCAGCTGCATCCCCAACGCCGTTGCGGCGCTACGGGCCTCATCGAGGCCTTCAAGGGTGTCGTGATCGGTCAAGGCCAGGACTCGCACGCCTTTCTCGAACGCACGCGCAACCAGAACCGCAGGCGCCAGGGCGCCATCGGAGGCCGTGCTATGGCAGTGCAAATCAACATTCACAGGGATGTGTAACCTCAAATCAGCCGGCGCTATCGCGCGCCCATATGTTTGTTATTATGCCGCCACATCCTGCTTCTGGCTGCCACTGTGAAACAATTCATCGATTTCATCCCGCTCCTGCTGTTTTTCATCGTATTCAAAATCGATCCACGGGTCGTCGACATCGCCGGTCATCCAGTGACTGTAGGCGGTATTTACAGCGCCACGGCAATGCTGATCATCAGTTCCCTGGTGGTGTACGGCACGCTCTTCATCAAGCAGCGCAAGCTGGAAAAAAGCCAATGGCTGACGCTCATCGCGTGCCTGGTCTTCGGTAGCCTGACACTGGCGTTCCACAGCGAGACCTTCCTGAAATGGAAAGCCCCGGTGGTCAACTGGCTGTTTGCCCTGGCGTTCATCGGCAGCCACTTCATCGGTGACCAGTTGCTGATCAAGCGCATCATAGGCCACGCACTGACCCTGCCGGACCTGGTCTGGACTCGCCTGAACATCGCCTGGATCGCATTTTTCCTGTTCTGCGGTGCCGCCAACCTGTTTGTCGCGTTCACGTTTCAGGAATACTGGGTCGACTTCAAAGTCTTCGGCAGCCTGGGCATGACGCTGTTGTTCCTGGTCGCTCAGGGTATTTACCTGTCCCGCCACCTGCACGACGCCGATACCACTACGCCAAAAACCGAGGACTGACATGCTTTACGCAATCATTGCCACAGACGTCGCCAACTCCCTGGAAGCCCGCCTGGCCGCACGGCCTGCACACCTTGAGCGCCTGCAAGTGCTCAAAGGTGAAGGTCGTATCGTATTGGCCGGTCCGCACCCGGCAGTCGACAGCAATGACCCGGGCGCTGCGGGTTTCACCGGCAGCCTGATCGTCGCCGAATTCGATTCCCTGAGCGCCGCCCAGGCCTGGGCCGACGCCGACCCGTACATCGCTGCAAGCGTCTACGCCAACGTTTTGGTCAAGCCGTTCAAGCAAGTCCTGCCGTAAAATCCCCCCGTGCGATGAACCTTCCCGGTTCATCGCGCTCTCAATCGCTCATTATTCTCGTTTGCCTGCCGATAACCTGCCCAATAATCGATTGGATTCAGGAGCTCCGATGCGCAAAGGTCCGTTGTGTCTGATGTTGGTCACGTTGTCGATCGTGGCGCCCGCCCACGGTGAAGAAAGTGCCGCCGGTGGTAGTTCGACGCCTCTGTCCTTGAGCGCCGGGAGCCAGATCAGCGAGTTGCAGCAACGCTTGAAGGTGAGCGAACAGCAACGAGAAGAATTGAGCAAACAACTGCAAAGTGCAGATGCCGAACGCGAAAGCGCTCAGCTGAGCCGGTTGCGCCAGGAGAATCAGCGTCTGAAGCTGCAACTCAAGGAAGCCCAGGCCAGCAGTCCGCTTCCGCGCTTTTTGACAGACCAGCAGCAATGGTTCGTGATCGGCGCAGGAGTTGCGCTATTGGCCCTGCTCTGCGGTATCTTCGCCAGTGGTGCAAGTCGAAAACGTCGACAATGGCTAAATTGAGTGAGTCATGAGCGAGCTGTTATTAATTGATGACGATCAGGAGCTGTGTGAGCTTCTGGTCAGTTGGCTGAGCCAGGAAGGCTTTCATGTCCGGGCTTGCCACGACGGTCAGAGTGCTCGTCGTGCGCTGGCCGAAACGTCCCCGGCGGCGGTGGTGCTGGATGTGATGCTGCCGGACGGCAGCGGCCTGGAACTGCTCAAGCAATTGCGCAGCGACCATCCGGAATTGCCGGTGCTGATGCTCTCGGCCCGCGGCGAGCCTCTGGACCGCATCCTGGGCCTGGAACTCGGCGCCGACGATTACCTGGCCAAACCGTGCGATCCACGGGAACTGACCGCCCGCCTGCGTGCCGTCTTGCGCCGCAGTCATCCGGCGGCGGTGTCCAGCCAGCTTGAACTGGGCGACCTGTGTTTCAGCCCGGTGCGCGGCGTGGTCAGCATCGATGAACAGGAATTCACCCTCACCGTCTCCGAAAGTCGCTTGCTCGAAGCCTTGCTCAAGCAGCCGGGCGAACCGCTGGACAAACAGGAACTGGCGCAGATCGCCCTCGGTCGCAAGCTCACCCTGTACGACCGCAGCCTGGACATGCACGTCAGCAACCTGCGCAAAAAGATCGGCCCCCACCCCGACGGCCGCCCGCGCATCGTCGCCCTGCGCAGCCGTGGCTATTACTACAGCCTCTGAAACCTCGCATTCCCCTGTAGGAGCCGGCTTGCTGGCGATAGCGGAGTGTCAGTCAGCATAGTCTCCGCCTGATCCACCGCCATCGCCAGCAAGCCGGCTCCTACAGGGTCGGTGTGGTGTCAGGTCAACACGGCGCCGGGGTTTGTCAGGTGGATGCCAAATCGTCTTTACCCAAGCTTTACGCTCCGCTGACCGCCGCTGACCTTGATCTGCGTAATCTGTACTCATCCGGAACGTACCGGGAACGAGACAAGGAGATTCACCATGCGCAAGACTCTTATAGCTCTGATGTTCGCTGCCGCCCTGCCAACCGTTGCCATGGCCATGCCTGAAGGCGCCGGCCCGATGGGTGGTTCGATGGACGGCTCGCGCCACGGCGGTCAGATGCACGGCATGCACGGCAAAGGCCCGTACAGCCAACTGGACCTGAGCCGCGAACAGCGCGAGCAGATCCGCAAGATCATGGGCGAGCAGATGCACGAGCGTAAGCAAGTGGTCGACAAGTACCTGGAAAAACTCTCGCCGGCGGACCAGAAAGCCATGAAAGATGAAATGGCCGCCAACCACAAGAAAGCCGAGGCCGATGTGCGCGCCCTGCTGAAACCGGATCAACAGAAGCAATTCGACGAGATCCAGAAAAAACAGGCTGAGCGCCGCGCCGAATGGGCCGAGTTCAAGGCCTGGAAAG
Organism: Pseudomonas sp. GM60; assembly: GCF_000282415.1. NCBI lineage: Bacteria > Pseudomonadati > Pseudomonadota > Gammaproteobacteria > Pseudomonadales > Pseudomonadaceae > Pseudomonas > Pseudomonas sp. GM60. The sequence goes on along the minus strand of NZ_AKJI01000069.1, from coordinate 13,833 downwards.
CGCAACAACCGCAAAAAGCGCAATAATGCGCTGACCCCGGACCCAACGGCTAACCCCGTTGGGTCTGACTCCATTCAATCTAATGTAGGAGCGAGCCTGCTCGCGATTGACGTCAACGATAATGCTGGGCATCAGGCACCCCGCGTCGTCCATGCGTTTTTCGCGAGCAGGCTCGCTCCTACATTTGGATTTGTGTTTTTTGAGGATTTTCTGTGCGCTCATTGTTCTGGCGTATCCTGGCCAGCTTCTGGCTGGCCATCGCTCTGGTGGCAGGGCTGTCCATTCTGCTCGGGCACATGCTCAACCAGGACGCGTGGATTCTCAGTCGCCACCCGGGCCTCAACACCTTGCCCGAAGAATGGACGCAAACCTACGAAGCCCAGGGCGAAGAAGCCGCCCAGGACATTCTCGAACAGCGCAAACGCCAGTATCACATCGACGTTCAGGTGCTCAACGAAAGCGGCGACCCGCTCGTTCGCGGTACCTTTCCGCGCCGCGCCGCCGCCTTCGAAGCACGGCAGAACAACGATGACCGACGCCTGCCATGGCGGCGTCTGACCGCCGAGTACACCAGTGAAAAAACCGGCGACACCTACCTGCTGATTTATCGTATTCCGCACCCGGAGCTGGACTCATGGCACCGCGAAAGCCTGCTCTGGCCCCTGAGTGCGCTGGGCATCGCGCTCGTGGTGCTGACCCTGTTCAGCCTGTTCGTGACCCTGTCCATCACCCGACCGCTAAGCCGCTTGCGCGGCGCGGTGCATGATCTGGGGCAAACCACCTATCAGCAGAACAGCCTGGTGAAACTGGCCAACCGCCGCGATGAGTTCGGCGTGCTCGCCAACGATTTCAACCGCATGGGCTCACGCCTGCAAAGCCTGATCGGCAGTCAGCGCCAATTGCTGCGCGATGTGTCCCACGAGTTGCGCTCACCGCTTGCCCGGTTGCGCATTGCGCTGGCACTGGCCGAACGGGCCAACCCTGAGGAACGGGAAAAACTCTGGCCACGCCTGACCCGCGAGTGCGACCGCCTCGAAGCGCTGATCAGCGAGATCTTGGTACTGGCACGGGTCGATGCCGACAACGCCAGCGCAGAAGACGTTGATCTGAATGCGCTGCTCAACTCGCTGCAAAAGGATGCGCAACTGGGTTCGCCGGAGCAGAACGTTCGTCTCGACGCAGAACCGCAACTGAATCTCAAAGGCTGGCCGACAATGATCGAGCGCGCCGTGGACAACCTGCTGCGCAACGCCCAGCGCTTCAACCCGGTGGGGCAATCGATTGAAATGCAGGCAGTGCGTCAGGGTGAGCGGATTGTGGTGAGCGTGCGTGACCATGGGCCGGGTGTCGACGCCGAGCATCTGAGCCAGTTGGGTGAGCCGTTTTATCGGGCGCCGGGGCAGACGGCAGCGGGGCATGGTTTGGGATTGGCGATTGCACGCCGGGCGGCGGAACGGCATGGCGGGAGTCTGGTGTTGGCCAATCATCCGGATGGCGGGTTCATTGCCAGTCTGGAATTACCTTTAGTACCCGGGGCTGTCGTCCAACCCTAAAAGCTTCGCGGGCAAGCCTCGCTCCTACAGGTTTATGTCAGTCACAATGCTGTGGCACGACACCTAACCCTGTAGGAGCGAGGCTTGCCCGCGAAGCATTTGATCTTAGGGTTTGGAAGGCCAGGCGCTGACGAATTCAGCCAGATCGACTTTATCTGCAACGCGCGGTTCTTTCAGCGGCGTTCCCAGGTACAGGAAAGCAATCACCTCTTCCCCTTCAGCCAACCCCAAGCCCTTGGCCACATGCGCCGAATACGCCAGCTCACCGGTGCGCCAGACCGCGCCGATCCCTTGCGCATAGGCTGCCAGCAGAATCCCGTGCGCCGCACAGCCGGCCGCCAGCAACTGCTCGGACTTCGGATACTTGACGTGATCCTGCAACCGCGCGATCACCACGACCACCAACGGTGCGCGCAGCGGACCATTGCGGGCCTTGTCCAGCACCGCTTCGGACGCTTCGCTGTCCTGAAGTTTCGCGGCTTCGGCCAGCAACTCGCCCATTTGCTCGCGCGCTGTGCCTTCGACTGTCAGGAAGCGCCAAGGCTGCAAGTGGCCGTGATCCGGCGCACGCATCGCGGCGTTAAACAGCACTTCGCGCTGCTCGGCGGTAGGGGCCGGGTCGACCAGTCGTGGAACGGAAACACGGTTGAGCAAAGCGTCGAGAGCCTGCATCGGCCACCTCCTGAAAAAAATGTACGGCTATTCTAGCTGCAAGTGCCACGGGGATGCCGGTTTACATGCCCTGCCCCACGGGTAGAATGGCGCCCTTCCTACTTTCAGCCCGAGCGGACTTCATGGCGTTGCCGACCTTACGTCTCATTGGTTTCATCATCGGCCTCTTCCTGATCACGCTGGCGATCGCCATGGTCGTGCCCATGGCCACCCTGTTGATTTTCGATCGCACCGGCGATCTGCCGTCGTTCCTCTGGGCCAGCATGATCACCTTTGTCGCCGGCCTGGCGCTGGTGATCCCCGGCCGCCCCGAGCACGTGCACTTGCGCCCGCGGGACATGTACCTGCTGACCGTCAGCAGTTGGCTGGTGGTGTGCATCTTCGCGGCGCTGCCATTCCTGTTGACCCAGCACATCAGCTACACCGACTCATTCTTCGAAAGCATGTCCGGGATTACGGCCACCGGCTCAACGGTGCTCAATCACCTCGACGACATGTCCCCCGGCATCCTGATGTGGCGCTCGTTGCTGCACTGGATCGGTGGCATCGGCTTTATCGGCATGGCCGTCGCGATTCTGCCGTTGCTGCGTATCGGTGGCATGCGGCTGTTTCAGACCGAGTCGTCGGACCGTTCCGAAAAAGTCATGCCCCGTTCGCACATGGTGGCGCGTTTGATCGTAGCAGCCTACGTCGGCATCACCATTTTCGGCAGCCTGGCGTTCTGGTGGGCCGGGATGAGTCCGTTCGATGCGATCAATCACGCGATGTCGGCGATTTCCACCGGCGGTTTCTCCACGTCCGACCAGTCACTGGCCAAGTGGACGCAACCGGCGGTGCACTGGGTGGCGATTGTCATCATGATTCTCGGCAGCTTGCCGTTCACCCTGTACGTGGCGACGTTGCGTGGCAACCGCAAGGCGCTGATCAAGGATGAACAGGTTCAAGGTTTGCTCGGCATGTTGCTGGTGACGTGGCTGGTGCTCACCACCTGGTACTGGTGGACCACTCAGTTGCATTGGCTGGACGCGCTACGGCATGTGGCGCTGAACGTGACGTCGGTGGTGACCACCACCGGTTTCGCACTCGGGGACTACAGCCTGTGGGGTAATTTCTCGCTGATGCTGTTCTTTTATCTGGGCTTTGTCGGCGGTTGCTCGGGATCGACTGCAGGCGGGATCAAGATTTTCCGTTTCCAGGTCGCCTACATTCTGCTCAAGGCCAACCTTAACCAGTTGATTCACCCGCGCGCGGTGATCAAGCAGAAGTACAACGGCCATCGCCTTGACGAAGAGATCGTGCGTTCGATCCTGACCTTTTCGTTCTTCTTCACCATTACCATCTGTGTGATCGCCCTGCTGTTGTCGCTGCTCGGCGTCGACTGGATGACCGCGCTGACCGGCGCCGCCAGCACCGTTTCCGGGGTCGGCCCGGGACTGGGCGAAACCATTGGCCCGGCGGGCAACTTCGCCACCCTTCCGGATGCCGCCAAGTGGATTCTGTCGTTCGGCATGCTGCTCGGCCGACTGGAGATCATTACGGTGTTTGTTCTGTGTATTCCGGCGTTCTGGCGTCACTGACCTGGTTCGGCGCATCCATCAGCCGCACCCGGTACTCGCCGGGGGTGGCATCGAACCAGCGTCGGAAGGCGCGGAAGAAATTGCTCGGATCGGCGAACCCCAACAGGTAGGCAATTTCCAGCAGGGTCATGCTCGGTTGCGCCAGATACTGCTCGGCCAGTTCGCGCCGGGTGTCATCGAGCAGCGTCTGAAAACTCGTGCCCTCTTCCTGCAAGCGTCGCTGCAACGTGCGTTGCGACAAGTGCAGCGTCTGCGCCACGGTATCGCGCTTGGGTTCGCCCTGGGGCAGTAAACGGCACAACACCTGACGCGCCTTGTGGGTCACGCGGCTCTCGGAAAACCGCGCCAGGTATTCCCCGGCAAATCGGTCATGCAGCAGCGCCATGGCCTCATTGGCGGTTGGCAGCGGTGCTTCCATGTCGGCGCGCTCGAAAATCAGCGCGTCATAAGGTGCGTTGAACACCAGCGGCGCATGGAAGGCTTGTTTATACGGTTCGAGATCGACGGGCTGTTCGCCCTGCACCAACACCTTGCGCGGTTGCAGGGTGCGCCCGGTCAGCCAGCCGCACAGCGCCAGCGCGCAGGCCAGCGAGGCTTCGGCACTTTGTCGGGTCGGCGGCAGATGGTCGCCGTGGACCGTCAGAATCAGGGCATACCCCTCATCCAGCAGACGGAAACTCAGGTCGGCACTTTCGGCGATGATCCGCTGATAACGCACCAGGCGCTGAAAGCCTTCGGCCAGGGTCTGACTGGACATCAAGGCGTACCCAGCCACATGGAATGACGCCGGTCGCACGACCTTGCCCATGTTCAGGCCAATCGCCGGGTTACCGGACAGCTCGACCGCGCGCTGCCACAGGCGTGTCATGGAATCTTGCGGGAAGCGCGCATCCGGATCGTCCAGTGACGCGTAGTCGAGCCCCAGCTGCTTGAACAGAACCCGGCAATCCAGGCCGTCCATCTCCAGTGCTTTGACAATCCCCATCGCCCAGCTTGCAGAAGTCGTTCGTTCACTCATGGCGTTTACTTACATGGTGAGCCGCATGCTACGGCCAATTTCCGAAGGATACTAAAGTGGCGCCCATTGTCACTGGCTGATGCCAATGATCACTCTAGACTCAAATAAGCTACCCGCAGAACAACTTGCAGTCAGAACAATAACCACAGAGATCGCAGTCGTGGAAAACATCAGACGTTTCAACAGCTTCGCTGAGTTTTACCCGTATTACCTCAGCGAACACAGCAACAGTACCTGCCGACGATTGCACTTTATTGGCACGACGCTGGTTATTTGCATTCTGGCGCTGACCATCGGCAAAGGTGCCTGGTCGATGCTGCTGGCCATTCCGCTGGCGGGCTACAGCTTCGCCTGGGTCGGGCATTTCTTCTTTGAAAAGAATCGTCCTGCAACCTTTCAACATCCGTTTTACAGCCTGCTCGGCGATTTTGTGATGTTTCGCGACATGATTCTGGGCCGCGTACCGTTCTAGGCGCAGCCGCTATAGAAAAGCAAAGAGAGACTAGCCGATGAATGCCAATGCCCGCTTCACCCACATGCAGGACGGCACGCAGGAAGACTGGGCGATCATCGCCGCCGACTTCAGTGCCTACGCGAGGCAATTACCACAACGGATCATGGCGCACCTGAAACTGCTGGAGGGTGATTTTGGCGGGTTCCCGGTGGATCGTCTGACCCACTCCCTGCAAACCGCCAGCCGCGCCTGGCGCGATGGCCGCGACGAGGAGTACGTGGTGTGCGCCCTGCTTCACGACATCGGTGACACGTTGGGCTCCTACAACCACCCGGACATCGCGGCGGCGATCCTCAAGCCATTTGTCAGCGCCGAGAATGTGTGGATGGTGGAGAAACACGGGATTTTCCAGGGGTACTACTTTTTCCATCACTTGGGGATGGACCGGCATTTACGCGAGCAATTCAGCGGGCATCCGCAGTATCAGGCGACCATCGAGTTTTGCGCGAAGTATGATGCGGCGGCGTTTGATCCCGAGTATGAAACGTTACCGCTGAGCTTCTTCGAGCCGATGATGGAGCGGTTGTTTGCTCATCCGAAGAACTCGATTTACAGGGCGGCGATGCAAGAACACGCGCCGGCCTGACAGATTTGCGGTGTCAGGACTGGCCTCATCGCGGGCAAGCCTCGCTCCTACAGGCTTGCGCTGGCCCTGTAGGAGCGAGGCTTGCCCGCGAAGGCGTCTGACCTGCCTACGCGGGTTCGGCGACTTTGATGGCCTTCAACTCCGCCTCCCGCGCCTGGGCATCCGCCAGCCGGTACAACTCGATCGAGCCATCCCAATGCTCGATCAGCGCCGTACACGACTCCACCCAATCCCCGCAATTGAGGTAATCCACCTCGCCGACCTTGCGAATCTCGGCATGGTGAATGTGCCCGCACACCACGCCATGCAACTCGCGTTTGACGCATTCGTGGGCGATGGCTTCTTCGAAGTCGCTGATGAAGCTGACCGCGGTTTTCACTTTGTGCTTGAGGTACGCCGACAGTGACCAGTAACCGTAGCCATACCGGGCACGCCAATGGTTGAGCCAACGGTTGAGGGTCAGGGTGAATTCGTAAGCCGAGTCGCCGAGGAACGCCAGCCAGCGGTGATAGCGGGTGATCACGTCAAACTGGTCGCCGTGGATCACCAGCAAATGACGGCCGTCGGCGGTCACGTGCACGGCCTCATCCACCAACTGGATGTTGCCCAGAATCAGCTTCGAGTAACGGCGCAGGAATTCGTCATGGTTGCCGGTGACATAAATCACCTCGGTGCCGCGCTTGCTCATGGTCAACAAACGACGGATCACGTTGGTGTGCGCCTGAGGCCAGTACATGCCGCCGCGCAGCTTCCAGCCATCGATGATGTCGCCGACCAGGTAGATCTTGTCCGCGTGGTAGCCCTTGAGAAACTGCGACAAGTGCTCGGCCTGGCAATCCCGGGTGCCCAGATGCACATCGGAAATCCACAAGGTCCGCACACGTTGCTTACGACTGGGTTTGGCGAGCTCGGCGCTGGTCATGGGCAACCCTCTGCGATTGTTTGCGCAAGCTTGCGCCGGTCGGGTTAATTGCCCATGACAGGGACAAGTCAGTCCTGTGACAACGCACATGAACGCCCTCGGTGTAGACTGGCAGCCTTAATCGGGAGACCTGCGATGAGACCGATCCTCACGCTGCGCCAATACACTCACGACCTGATCGTCCACAGCCACGACCACGCGCAACTGGTGTTCGGGTTGTCGGGTGCGCTGGATTTCGAGGTCGACGGGCATGGCAGCCAGGTGGTTCAGCAGAGTTTCGTGGTCGTCCCGTCCGGCTTCCATCATGCGTGCGGCAGCGCCAATGGCAGCCGCTGCCTGGTGCTGGATGTGCCGAGCGATCAATGGGTGGTTCAGTCCCTTGGCGAGCACGCCGATGCCAGCCGCCGCTTGCTCGACAACGCCGGGCGCCTGCCGCTGGATGCCGGGCAAAGCCAATTGGTCAGTTGGTTGGCGGGCAGTCAGGTCAGCGACCCGCTAATCGCGCAACAAGGCGCGGTGCTGTTGCTGGCCAGCCTCAACAACGCCAAAAGCGAAGGGGTGGGCGGTCGGCGCCTGCCGTACGCCGCATTGAATGCGCACATCGATCAATACGCGGCCTATCCGCTGCAAGTGGCCGATCTGGCGCGCATTGCCGGGCTGTCCAGCGCTCGGCTGCATGCGCGATTTGTCGCTGAATGCGGGCAGACGCCGATGGACTACATCCGCAGCCGTCGTTTGCACATGGCCGTGAGTATGTTGCGCGATTCAGCATTGCCCGTTGGCGAGATTGCGAGTCGGGTCGGCTACAGCTCTCAAAGTGCATTTTCAGCGGCGGTGCTGCGGGAGTTTGGTGTCTCTCCCGGCAAATTGCGGCGCGAGGCTGGCGACAAATGATGCGAGCCTGACGACAGACAGGCATACCGACAGCCCTCTAGACTGCACCTCTGTTGGTTGTGTTTATCAAGGATCGCAATGACTCCCCGTACCGCCCTGGGCGCACTGCATATCGGCGCATTGATGTTTGGCCTGACCGGCGTGTTCGGCAAACTCGCCGCCGCCTCCCCCGCCGTTATCGTCTTCGGTCGTGCGGCCTTTGCCGTACTCGCCCTGGCCCTTTTCGCACGGTTCGCCAGCAATACTCGCTGGCAAAAACTCGACGCCGTGGACTGGCGCCGATTGCTGCTCAGCGGTTTGTTGCTGGCCGGACACTGGGTGAGTTTCTTCATTGCGGTAAAGGTGGCGGGCGTGGCGATCGCGACCCTCGGTTTCGCCAGTTTCCCGGCGTTCACCGTGATCCTGGAAGGGTTGATCTTCCGCGAGCGGATTCGCGCCAACGAGATCCTGCTGGTGGTGCTGGTGAGTGTCGGGCTGGTGCTGGTCACGCCAGACTTCGATCTGGCCAGCGGCGCCACCACCGGCCTGTTATGGGCGGTAGGTTCTGGCCTGCTGTTCGCGTTGCTGTCGCTGACCAACCGCGCCAGTTCCGGGAGAATTCCGCCGGTACAGGCTGCGCTGTGTCAGAACGTAGTGGTCGCGTTGTGTTTGCTGCCAGTGGCGGCACCGCAACTGAGCGAAGTGCGCACTATTGACTGGCTGTGGATCGGCCTGCTGGGAATATTCTGTACCGGCGTCGCTCACAGTCTGTTCGTCGCCAGTCTCGCGGTGATCAAGGCACGAACCGCCGCCGTGGTATTTGCGCTGGAGCCGGTGTACGGCATCACCATGGCGTGGTTGCTGTTCGATGAAAACCCGACGCTGCGCATGCTGATCGGCGGCGCGTTGATCATCGTCGCGATTGTCGTGTCCAGCAGGCTCTCCGGCGGTTCAAGCAAGAAAGCGGTCGCTGCCGAAGCCGCGTCTCACTGAGTGCGGTCGTTGTGGCCCAGGTCGCGGTCCGGATCAATCTGATCGCGGACTCGCTGCTTGAGTACCTTGGCCTCCGGAAAACCGCCGTCAGCCTTGCGCTCCCAGATCTGCACATCGTTACAGAAAATGTGAAACACGCCACCGGTGCCCGGCACCAGCGACACCTTGCCCAAATCGTCGCCAAAGGTACTGAGCAGTTCTTGCGCCAACCACGCCGCACGCAACAGCCATTGGCATTGCGTGCAGTAAGTGATGACGATTTCCGGTTTATGCGCGGTCATGATGGGCGAAACTCCTGAGCCAAGGGGCACCGCCATGATAGAGCGTCAGCGGATACCGGCCAACAACGTCCGCGCAGTCTGTTTGAGTGGCTCATCACCGTCCTTGAGCAACTCGTTCAGCAGTTCGATGGCGCTGTCCAGATCGCCGTCATCGATGCAGGTCTGAGCCTGTTCCAGTTTGCCTGTGTTGGTCGGCTCCCCGGGCTCCGGTCTCAGCGGTACAAGCTCAAGCGACTGACCTGCATCGGCGAATTCGTTGAGAAAATCGTCGTCCAGAGACTGTGAGTCCGGCTCGGCGATCCATTCCAGCTCGGGCTCGCCCAGGGTCGGTTCTTCGGGTTTGGGCGATTCGTCCGAGGGTTTAGGGTTTTCGAATGGACTGACCAGGTCCCAACTCGAATCCATCGACAGGTCCTCCAGGTTCAACTGGAACTCATCGCCCGGCGCTGCTTCGGATTTTACCGGGGTCGTGATAACGGTGGTCACCGCCTCGGGCACCGCACTGTTCAGTTTCGGGTAGCGGGCACGGATTTCCTGAAGTTGTCGGGAATCGAACCCGGACTCTCGCAAGCTGCTCTCCTGCGCATCATAGGCTGGCACATCCCCTTGTTTACCGAGGACTTCCAGCAGTTGCACCGCCAGATCCGTGCGCTGTGGTTCCTTGACCAGGGCTTCTCGCAACAATGCCGCCGCTTCGGAAAAACGCCCATACGTCAGATAGATGCCCACACCCTCCAGCACATCGCCAGACGGCGTCTCTTCGTGATGGACAGGGGCGGCCTTCACAACCGGCGCTACGGTTCGATCAAGCACCGGTTCATGCCGCGACGGTAAAACCGGGAGATCTTCGGGCAACGCCTGAATCTGCTGTCGTTGCCGACGAACAATCAGCCCCAGCACCAGCCCCAGCAGCACCAGCAACCCGATAATCAGCGGCCAGTTGAACGCCTCGGGCTCTTGTGCCACGACCGGGGCGGGCACCACGGCTTGCGGCGTGACTGGCGGTGCTTGCTGGACCTCCGCCAGGCGGGTTTGCAATTCGGTGATCTGTTTTTTTTGGCCGGCGATCTGTTCGTCCTGAGCCTGCAGCTTCGCATTCAACTCATCGACGGTTTTCTGCAGCTGCTGATTTTGCAGCACGCTGGCAGCCAGCTGTTGTTCTGCGGCGGGATCAATCACCGGTACAGCGGCCGGCGGCTCAACCTTCGCCTGGGCGGTTTTCTTCGCCACGGGTGGGGGCGCAACGGCAGGTGTAACGCTCGGAAATGGAGAGTTCGGTGAACTGGCGGCGGGTTCGTCAGTGACCGGAGTAATCCCCGGCGTTCCCGGAGGATCGATCAGCACGGTGTACTCGCGCAGCACACGGCCGTTCGGCTGGTTCAGTTGCACGAGAAAATTCAGGAAGGGTTCGTTGACCGCTTTGTTGGAGCTCACCCGGATCAGGCTGCGATTGCCCCGCAGGATCGGCGTGAACTTCAGGTCATTGAGAAAGAAAAGCCGTTCGACACCGGCACGGCTGAACTCGTCTGCCGTCGCCAGGCTGACCGACAGCTCGCCCTCCTCCAGACCGGCGGCGTCCACCAGGGCGATGTCGGCACGCAACGGTTGATTGAGCGCCGAATGCAGGGTGATCTCACCCAGGCCCAGTGCAGGCGCCAATGTCGAGTAGCTGACAACCCCACCGGCCAGCAGCAGCCTGGCGCAACACCGCAATACAACGTGCCAACTCTCGAGCATGAGCATCCCTTAGATAACCAGAACCAACCAGTGCGTGTTCGCACATCCGTTACGAACACGATATTGCCTGGTAGTTCTTTATAGTCTGCCCAACGGGGTATCTCAAAAAGTCGGCGCTTGCTTATGCCTCAAGATTTTTCCAGGTTGGCCAGAATGTGCCCGTGGACTCGCATGCAGACCTTCAAATCCGCCTCATCGACGCCGTCGAACAACTCGTGGCGCAGTTGAGTGGCAATGGTTTCAATTTGTTCGATCAGGGGAAGGGCCGGTGCACAGAGGACGATTTTTTTCGCCCGGCGATCTTCGAGCACTGCCTGGCGCTGAACCAGGCCCTGGCTTTCCAGGCTGTCGAGCAGTCGTGCCAGGGTGGGTCCTTCGACGCCGACGCTTTGCGCCAATTCACGCTGGGTCGGGGCGTCGTCAAAACGCGCGAGGTGCAGCAGCACCAGCCAGCGCGCCTGAGACAAACCCAGGCCGGCCAGACGGCGGTCCAGTTCGGCACGCCAGCCGCGCGACATCTGGGCCAGTTGCATGCCAAAGCGGTGTTGATCGGTTAACGGCATAAAACACTCATGGTTAGACTGAAATAGAGAAAAACTAATTATTAGTCAGCTAAGCATGACCCTTGGCTTGAGGCAAGGTTTGCTCTGTACTGAATCGTTACATCAATACAACCGTTTCAGGATTTGAGCGTCAGATCTCGAATTCCGATTGCAGGGCGGCACGTACGCAGTACAAAACACCTTCCGGCACACGACCGGCGAACAGCGCAGCAATCTCCGCCACCGGCGGCAACTCGCCCTCACCGTCGAGGAACGCGTCCTGCACTTCCCCCATCAAGTCTTCGGGCAGATCAAGCGCCTGTTCCAGCGACAACTGCTGCTTGCCAATGGCCTCGGCGAGCATGGTGTAGACATTCTTTTCCGAACATTGCAGCTGACCGGCGATTTGCAGCGGCGTCATGCCGGCCCGCGCGAGCGTTATCAATTCGTGGCGTACGTCGGCCACCACTTTTGGTGCCTCGACCTGACCGCCGAGAACTTCGAGGAAGGCCTCGCCGTAACGCTCCAGTTTGCGCGCACCGACACCGCTGACCGTGGCCATTTCCGACAGCGAGGTCGGCTGGCTGCGGAGCATTTCCAGCAAGGTCGAGTCGGGGAAGATGACGTACGGCGGCACCCCATGTTCCTCGGCGAGCTTGCGGCGCAAGGCGCGCAAGGCTTCCCACTGTTCGCGCTCTTCGCCGCGAACCAGTTGGCTTGCCTGGCTCTTGCTGCTTTTCGCCGTGGTTTGCGGCTTGAGGTCGCGACGCAGTTCCAGGGTCACTTCGCCCTTGAGCAGCGGTCGGCAGGTGTCACTCAGGCGCAGGCCGCCATAGCCTTCGAGATCGATGTCGGCCAGACCGCGAGCCACCAATTGGCGAAACAGCGAGCGCCACTCACTCTCGCCCATCGACTTGCCGACACCGTATACCGACAGGTGTTGATGGCCGAAGCTGCGGACCTTTTCGTTGTCCTTGCCCAGCAACACATCCACCAGATGCCCGACGCCGTAACGCTGGCCGGTTCGATAAATCGCCGAGAGCGCCTGACGGGCCGGTTCGGTAGCGTCCCAGGTCTGCACGCCGTCAACGCAGTTGTCGCAGTGACCGCACGGCTCGGGCATGTCTTCGTCGAAGTAGGCCAGCAAGGTTTGACGACGGCAGCGGGTTTCTTCGCAGAGCGAGAGCATGGCGTCGAGCTTGTGATGCTCCAGACGCTTGTGGCGCTCGTCACCTTCGGAGTTCTGCAACATCTGCTTGAGCATCACCACGTCTTGCAGGCCGTAAGCCATCCAGGCATCCGCCGGCAGACCGTCACGGCCGCCGCGACCGGTTTCCTGATAATAAGCCTCAAGGGATTTCGGCAAATCGAGGTGAGCAACAAAACGTACGTTGGGTTTGTCGATGCCCATGCCGAACGCCACGGTGGCAACCATGATCAGGCCTTCCTCGTTGAGGAAGCGCTTCTGGTGCAGCGCTCGTGTTTCGTTGGGCAGGCCGGCGTGGTACGGCAGCGCCGGGAAACCCTGCTCGCTGAGGAACACCGCCACTTCGTCGACTTTCTTGCGTGACAGGCAATAGACAATGCCGGCATCGCTGCGCCGCTCGGCGAGGAACGCCAACAACTGTTTGCGCGGCTGCTCCTTGGGCACGATGCGGTAAAAAATGTTCGGGCGGTCGAAACTGGAAAGGAAGCGCTCGGCATCCTGCAAGTGCAAACGATCGACGATTTCTTCACGAGTACGCTTGTCCGCCGTCGCGGTCAGGGCGATGCGTGGAACATTGGGAAACAGTTCCGCCAACTGGCCCAGTTGCAGATACTCGCGGCGGAAGTCGTGGCCCCATTGGGACACGCAGTGGGCTTCGTCGATGGCGAACAGGGCAATTTCAAGGCTTTGCAGGAAGGCCAGCATGCGTGGCTGGACCAGACGTTCCGGCGCGAGGTAGAGCATCTTCACTTCGCCGCGCTTGATTCGCGCGGCGAGATCCCGCTGCTGCTCGGCGCTTAGCGTGGAGTTCAACGCAGCGGCAGCGACGCCCAATTCTTCGAGGGTCGCGACCTGGTCGTCCATCAGCGCGATCAGCGGCGACACCACCACCGCCAGCCCTTCGCGCAGCAGCGCCGGCACCTGGAAGCACAGGGATTTACCGCCACCGGTAGGCATCAGCACCAGGGCGTCGCCGCCACTGGCCACGCGCTCAATGATTGCACCCTGACGGCCACGGAAACTGTCGTAGCCGAAGATGTCCTTGAGGACGCGTTGAGCCTGTTCGAGCATAAAAACTCCAAAAATCACCGAAACATCCCTGCAAGGCTGGTTCAGAACCACGCAGGTTGCACTGACAAATCGTAAGTGCGCATTGCATGACGCTTCACATTTCAGCCGCGACGCCAGCAGGGCATCACAAAGCGCGGGAGTATACCCGAGGGCTTCCTTGCAAAGGGCGCCGCTTAGAAGAGGATGCTGTGTACATATCCGTTTCTGCGGTAACGGCTGCTATTGGTTTCGCCCTTACGGCGAGTTACTTGGAAAAGCGCCAAGTAACCAAGCGCTCTTGCCCCTTT
>NZ_AKJI01000068.1:0-82138 GCF_000282415.1 Pseudomonas sp. GM60 | reverse complement strand
AACGCCAGGTCACCACGGAAAAGCCCGCTAACGCGGGTTTTTTTCTGCCTGAAGTTCCTGCTGGATGCGTCGTTTCACCGGTTTTCAGATTTTTTTGAATTATTTATCAATTAAATCAACACGTTATGAAAATCTGTGGCACAATGCGCCCCGCAACGAAGGTAAAGGGTGATTAGCTCAGCTGGGAGAGCGTCTGCCTTACAAGCAGAATGTCGGCGGTTCGATCCCGTCATCACCCACCATTTGACTTTCAACGCTACGCGCAGCGGTAGTTCAGTCGGTTAGAATACCGGCCTGTCACGCCGGGGGTCGCGGGTTCGAGTCCCGTCCGCTGCGCCATATTCGGTAACCTGGAACACTGAACGCCAGGTCACCACGGAAAAAGCCCGCTTTAAGCGGGCTTTTTGCTGTCTGGAGTTTGGCTTTCTGCTGAATTGCGCTCAAGACCGCGACTTGTTCGGCCGCTGCAGGAGCAAGCTTGCTCGCGATTAACTCAAGGGCAACGCGTTCAATCAGAAAGCGCGCGTTATCGTTAACGTCCATCGCGAGCAAGCTTGCTCCTACTGTTCGGCGTTTCGGCTATGTCGGTAATCGCTGACCGCCTCGTAGACAGCTTTGCGCAAGCGGTTGATGCCGCCAATCGGGCGGTGAGCCTCAACACCAAACCATGGATTGAACGACTGGTTGTCGCATTGCAGGTTCAATGCTGGCGTGTCGAAGTCCTGGGCGGGCACGTTGATCCGCGCCACCGTCTGGAAAGGCGCGTCGCTTTCCTTCCATTCAACACTGGTGTCCTCGATCGGCATGTACTTGCCTGCATCTTGCCGCTGGATCTGCAGGACAAAGCAGGCAGGCACCCGATCGGTCGACAGTTGCTGGTTCAGCGCATTGCGCAGAAAGTTCGGCAACTTCTGGTTTTGCGCGGGCAGGGCATAGGTTGGGCAGTTCGCTGGGTCGGGCATGACCCGAAACTTGGCATTGGCCTCGCCGAATTTGTAGGGCGAAACCGAAAAATACGTCGTCTGGGTCGGGCTTGGTGGTGGCGGAGAAAGCGTCGCCAAGGCAATAAACAGATGACGGACCTGCCAAGTGCGCGGGTCCCAGCCCGGAAAGAACGCCATCACCTTCTTGCCGTCCGCCTGGGCGGCGACATTCTGACGATACTCGGCGACATCGCTGACAAAGAAGTTCGGATGGCTGAACATCACGAAGTCCTGTTCGCCGCGGCGCTGTTGATCGCTGAGCAGTTGCTTGCCTGGCACATCGAGCAGTTTGATCGCCATGCCCCGCGCATCGCGGATGCTGTCGAATTGCGGGTAGGCATTGCCGTTGGACAGGCGCATCGTCGCTTGCCAGGTCTTGCCCGGCTCACTGAACACACCTTGACGCAACTCTGTCGCCAGATCCGGCAACACCTGCACCTCGGCCTTTACGCAGCCATGGGCCTTGGCATGGGCATCACGCAGATAGCGGGTGCTTTCACGGTGTTGATCGACAATCCGCACGGCGGTCTGGATCACGTCCTGGGTCATGGCGGCTTCGCCATCCGGAATCTGCTCCAGTGCCGAGACCGGTCCGCGGTGCTGCCAGGCAAACCAGGCGGTGGCCAGCGCCCAGCCAAGCAAGCCGATGCACAGTAAAACCAGCAGGGTTTTGCCGAGCAGGCGACCCAGCCACAACCAGAACCGGGCAAACATCGGCAAATCCTTCTTGAAGGTGGTCATGATCATGGCAATTGCGCCTCCAGCGGGCCGCCCAGCACTTTCAGGTACTCCAGCAACGCAAAGCGTTCCTCGGGTTGCAGCAGTCGGCCAATCACCCCGTTGCCGCGTTTACCCGCGCGGAATTCGTGGCCGCTGTTGTGGTTACCGGTAATGCGCGTGTCGAACAGGAATGCGTTGGTGAAGGCTTCGGTGCGATAGCCCAGGTGTTTCGGGTCGTACTCGAACGTGCCTTTATAGAAGGTGGCCGCGCGTTCGTCCTGAGGCGAGAGCAATTGATAAATGCTTGGTACCGAGCCGTTGTGCAGAAACGGCGCGGTCGCCCAGACGCCTGACAGCGGCCGAGCCTTGTAGGCGACTTTTTCACGAACGCCGATCGGCAGGCCGAAGCCATCGAGCCGAGGCTTTTCTGCGGCTGTGACCTTGGCCTCCCGGTAAGCCCGGTCCTCGACGAACGCGGTGACGTAGGCCAGCCCCTTGGCCACCGAAAGCTGGCTCAGGTCCAGCGGCTCCTCAGGTGTCGGGTGCAGCTTCACGTCCATCTGTGCCAGCTCCGTCGGGTCCCATTGCAGCGCGGTCAGGTCGAAACGGTGGTTGGCGATGTTGCTCGCCGCCGTCGGATCAGTGCCGATGACGTCGACGGGCAGCATGTGCAACTGCTGCACCCAGCGCTCGCCTTCCTGGATCGTCCGCGGAACGTGGCAACCGGCGCAGTTCTCGGTGAACAGTGCGCGACCTTTGGCGGCCAAAGGTTTGTCGACAGCGCCCAGCAACTCTTCCGGCCAGGCGGGCGGTTTGAGTCGTTGAAGGGTTTCTTCGATCAGGTGCAAATCGCGCACCCGCACGCTGGACGGATATCGGTAGTCGCCCTTGAGTGGCTGCCCGTTGCTGTCGAAGAAATTCAGCGTGGCGCCTACGCCCAACGCCTCGCCGATGTTGCGGGCCATCGGCTGCTGCGCCGAACCGTTCCACTGCACCCAGTCGAATGTCCACATGTCCCACAGTTGCGGGTAGTCGACCGGCGCATTGGCCACCCGGTAGTTGGCCGGTGATATCGCGTCGCCGAAACTGGCGTTGGCAATACGCCCGAACGCGTCGGTGCGGCCAGGGCCTTCCTCGGTCGGGTAGAGCCCGCGATGGGTGTCGTTCCAGGCTACTTTCAGGAACGTATCGAGAGAGGTTTTGAAGTCTTTGCGCAGTTGTTGATGCCGGGCGTCGTATTCCTGGCCCAGCACGTTGCGAGCGAAACGTTCGAATTTCCATGGGTTGTAGTAAGTCGACGTCAGGCTGGCGACCAGAGCTTGTCCGAAACTGCCACCGCGCAGTGTCGGAACGCTGGACGGCAAGACGTGTTGCGCCGAACCACCATCGATGCGGATGGCCTGACCGTTGAAGCGCAATTCGCCGGTGTGGCAGGCGGCGCAGGTGATGTCCAGAAACTGTTCCTGGCTGCCGGGGTTTTGATGGCGGGCGAAACCCACGGGCAGGTTGCCGGGGTTGTTTGGCGTGGCTTTCTGGCCGGGATCGACCAGGAAGCCGAAGCGCGCAAGGTACTCCGGACTGGCGAATCGCTGTTGCGAAAAGGGCAGCTCGAGCGCGTTGAACCACTCGTAGCGCAAGCCTTTGACCTGAGTGCCCTGGGGCGTGAAGTAGTAGGTCTGGCGGTCGGCCGCGCTCCACTGCTCCAGGTAATGCACTTGTTGTGCTGGCGACCAGTTCGGCAGTTTCGGGTTGGCGACGTAATACAGAATCACGGCGAGGGCGAGGCCCAGCAGCGCAACGATCAGAATCAGAAAGCGATAAAAGAGGCGCAAGTTAAACATCCTTGTCGAGTTGTCGCTCTCTTATGCCTCAGCTGCAATCGTGGGGCAAGTGGCCATTACTTCAGTTATTGTGGGACGAAGCAGTCGTCCCTGTGGGGCGAAGATGACAGAAGCTTCATCATCCGATTCCGGAAATGCGTTAAAACACCTGAACTTATCAGAAGTTTCCTGCTCTCATGCCGGTAGCCATTGGTCGTGGCCGCCTGATAAGCTCGCGGCTTTACTCGATTGCCCTTTAGGCGCATGAACAAGGAAATAGCATGAAACAGCATCGGTTGGCGGCGGCGGTGGCCCTGGTTAGCCTGGTACTTGCGGGTTGCGACTCGCAGACCAGCGTAGAGCTGAAAACCCCGGCGCAAAAAGCTTCCTACGGGATTGGCCTGAACATGGGCAAGAGCCTGGCTCAGGAAGGCATGGATGATCTGGACTCCAAAGCCGTTGCCCAAGGCATCGAAGATGCCATCGGCAAGAAAGAACAGAAACTGAAGGATGACGAGTTGGTCGAAGCCTTCGCAGCACTGCAGAAGCGTGCTGAAGAACGTATGGCCAAAATGAGTGAAGAGTCGGCAGCCGCCGGCAAGAAATTCCTCGAAGACAACGCCAAGAAAGCCGGTGTCACCACCACTGCTTCGGGCCTGCAGTACGAAGTGGTCAAGAAAGCTGATGGCGCACAGCCTAAGCCGACCGACGTGGTGACTGTTCACTACACCGGCACCCTGACCAACGGCACCGTGTTCGACAGCTCCGTGGAGCGTGGCAGCCCGATCGATCTGCCGGTCAGCGGCGTGATTCCGGGTTGGGTCGAAGGCCTGCAACTGATGCACGTTGGCGAGAAGTACAAACTGTACATCCCTAGCGAGCTGGCTTACGGCGCCCAAAGCCCAAGCCCGGCGATTCCAGCCAACTCGGTGCTGGTATTCGACCTGGAACTGCTGGCGATCAAGGATCCGGCAAAACAAGACGACGCTGCCAAGTAATTAGCGTTTGTCCTGACAACAACGCCTCGCTTATGCGGGGCGTTGTTGCATCTGGCGTCCGGCAAGGGTAAACAAAGCGAACGGATGTTTCAGGCTGGAGTCATAGCCATTGAGAGCGCCTGCGCTAGCCGCGCCGAAGCGCCAAGTCAATGAAATCTTGGGTTTTTTTATGTGAGTAAAAAACGCCCGATCTGAGTTGAGCCCTTATGAAACGGGGCTTTCAGCCGTGAAATGCAGCTCTGTTCACAAGGTTATCCACAATTTGTGTGGATAACATTTCAGCGGGAGGAATGATGAAAGCACCCTGGAATTTCGCTCGTTTCCTGCCACTGGCCGGACGTCTGCTCGCTCGTGGGCGTTTGCCGACGTTATTGTTCGCGGTAGCCAGCAAAGGTGCCAGTCAGGGCAACCGTTTGGGCAAGCTCAAAGACGACCTGCGTTTGTTGCAGGCGTTGTGCCTGGCTTACTGGCGCGGTGAATACCGGGCCATCAGCCCTAAAGCGCTGATCTCGGTGGTGGCAGGCTTGATGTATTTCCTGAGCCCGGTGGATGCGATTCCGGATTTCATACCGGTGTTCGGCATGTTCGATGACATCGCCGTGCTCGCCTGGCTGATGAAGGTTCTCGACGACGAGCTCAACGCCTTCCGCGCCTGGCGCAATCGCCAGGCGCCAGAGAAGCTCGCGGTGGTCGAGCGTTTGCCCGATACCCCGGAACAACTTCAACTGCAGGGCCCGAAAAAAACCTGAGTCGATTCAGGATCATCCCTATATTCATACCCCCGCGACCTTGGCCGCTGTTAGGATTACACTTCTAAGGAAAAGCGCCGACTCGCTAAGTGTCGTTGTCCTACGGGGAAGTCATGGATATTCAGATAATCACACGCGAAGGCGAGCCCGAGTATGCGGTTGTTCCGTGGGCTCAGTATCAGGCTCTACTCAAAGCAGCAGGCATCGATCAACAACCGCCGCGCGAGGCTCCTGTGCGTCGCGCGGCCACACCAGACCAGATTCTTCCGGGTCTGGATCAACTACGCAGTTTGCGCGAAGGGAAGGGCATCGCCATTGAGGCGCTGGCCCGCACGGTAGGCATCAGCCCGTCTTATCTGGCCTTGATCGAAAGTGGCGAGCGTCAACCCGACGCAGCGATTCGCCGCAGCCTGGCCTGGGAATTGACGGTGCCAGGGTGGAGGGAAGAATCGTGAGCGTACGCATCAGTCGTCAACATTGGGACGGGTTGCTGGGCGAGCTGGATCAGGCGCGCCGCCAGCGTCATTTGCTGACCTACCGCGCGTTGCTTGAGCGCCTGCAATTGCCGACGCCAGCCATGCAAACCTTGACCGCAGCCCTTGAACACCTGGCCGCACTGGACGCCAAGGCCGAGCAGCCGCTGCGCAGCTCGCTGGTAATCAGCCAGGGCGCCAGTCGCCTGCCGCGCACCGGTTTCTTCGAATGCGTCGAGCGTCTGGGGCGTTTCTCCGGGCCGTCCGATGGTGTCGCCGCCGCCTCGTGGCATGCCTCGGAAGTGGTTCGGGTGTTCGAGTACGAGTACCCCGAATCGGCGGAAGCCTGAGTGTTTTTCAAGCTCAAGGCGCGGGCCGGTTACTGGCTGGCTCGCCGGTTGTTTCACTGGTCGTGGTTTGTGCGTCAGCCACGCTGCTGGAGTTGGCTTGAAGGCCAGCTTGCACGCATGGCGAACCTGGGCGATGTCGACGCTCAAAGCTTCTATGGACACATTCTGGCCTTTCGCGGCGTGGGCCTTGGGGCTCGTGAGGAAGGTGTCCGCTTGCTGCGCCTGGCGGCGTTGGCGGGGGATGGCAAGGCGGCGTATCAGGTGGGGGTGATCAGTCTGGCCGGGACGGCGAGCAAGGCGCCGGATCCGGTAGAAGCGGCGCGGTTTTGGCGTATTGCTTTGAAGGCTGGGCACCCGCTGGCTGAGATCAAGTTGAAAGGGTTGCCGCGCGACAGTTAATTGATCAAGCCCGTGCGACCCGAGGGAATGTCTACTAAATCAGCGGCGATTCAAGTAAATCGGAACTCATTTAAGCGCCGAAGTTAAAAGCTATAGAGATTCGCGGTCTTGTCCCTTCGAAGCGTCTTACTGAATGCATTAGCCAAGACGGAAACATGATGAAAGTTCCACTTCTGGCGGCACAGGTACTACTAAAGCCGGCAGTAAGGCAATCTTCGACTCTCATTCGCAGAGCTGGATTGTATGTCGATGCAACCATACCGCGCGGGTCTACAAACTCTAGATCACCTCCAACTTCTGGATCGTCCTCCCGGCCGCCGGCATCGACCCAGTAAACCCCTGACCAAAACGCACCGGGGTGTCCATGAAGTGAGTTGCTGTGGCCTGCCTCGTTAACATTTGCCCACGCGTTGAGTTTCCATTCGAAACCGGGTTCAGTTAATCCGTATTGCTCGCTATGAACCGCGGTAAGTTGAATGGCGAACTCTGTGGCAAACTTAACCAACGCATCGCAGGCTTCCCCTCCCCATTTAGGGAAGTCGTTCGCGGACTGCCAGCCGCCGTCATTGCTGCGTCGTGCGCCGCTGTGATCTTCCGCCATACGACTTTTGACTATAGCTTTCAGTTCAGCATTGAGTCTTTCTGCGTCGGGATACTGGATACTGGCCAGAGGAGTTGCGAACAGTCGTCGAATTTTTATCAGTTCAGGATCTACTATATTTTTGCTCGACTGCATTGAGTTTCTCCAGGTTTCGCTAGTTGAAAAAACTATACCGGATGAAATAAATGGTCGATGTAATTCTTTGTTAAAGTCATTGTATTTGTGTGTTCTTCTCGAGCTGAAGCCTTATCCGAATGCCCCAGATATCTATGGCTCGAAGCAGGACTTTGTTTTTAACTGGATTTCCCTTGTTTCAAGGTCGATGGTTGTGCCGAACAATAATGTTCATGGTTTGTCTTTCTTGTTTAGATAGAGCGTGGTTGGACTAATGACGATGCGTGCTCGCTATCGATCCAATAATAAGGAGAGATGGATTTGGTTCTACTATGAACCATAACGCTATGGAATCCTGCCCCCGCAGTGGGTCAATCCAGTACGTCAGACGATAGGAGCAACAAGTCTAAAAGAAGCGTTTTAACGGATTAGCAAAAAGCGGGCTATAGCCGGTTTGATCAACTGGCAGTTGATGAATGTGATCCGGACGAACTGAAACCGGCGCCGCTGGAGCAATTTGACTTCGCCTTGCTTTGCGCGAAAGCGCACGCCCAATCACCGCTGCCCTATGAGCAGTTCTTCTGCTGGCCCAGGCACCGCCAAACTATCAATCACATGCACGCTATACCCCGGCACATTCTTCGCGTGGTGTTTAGCCTGCGACGCCATCTCCGCCAACTGGCTTGCATCGAGTATTCCACAAGCCTGTGGATGCAAATGCACCACACCGATCGACAGTGACAGCAACGGAAACTCCTGGCGCACGCCCTGGCGATTCGGGGCAATGAAGCAGCCGGCTTCCAGGTGTTCGCTGCGGTAGAAGCGTCGGCATTGGCTTTGGAAGTCGTCGAGCAACTGGGTCAGACGTTTACGCCAGTCTTCCGGGCCGAGCACCAGCAAAAAGTCATCACCACCGATATGGCCGACAAAGTCTCGGGACGGGTCGACGCGATCATTCAGACATTGCGCCAGGCACAGCAGGACTTCGTCCCCGCGTCCGTAGCCGTAGATGTCGTTGAAGGGTTTGAAACTGTCGATGTCCACGTAGCAGATCACTGATTCCCTTTGCTGTTGCAGCAGGCGCGTCAGGCATTGCTGGATCGGCACGTTACCCGGCAGCAGGGTCAGCGGGTTGGCGTAACGGGCTTGCTGGATCTTCAGTTCAGTAATCAGCTTCAGTACGTCGATGACCCGACCCAGTCCCAGGTAGCTGCCGTTGAGGGTGATGATGAAGTCTTCCTCGATGCGCTGCCGGGCGCGGCTGGTGATCAGGCGGCTGACTTGTTGCAGCGACTGGCTCATCTCGACGGCGAGAAAGTCGTCGCTCATCAAACGGCTGATGGGTTTGCGGGCGAACAGGTCGGTGGCAAAGGGCTTGAGCAGGGCGTCCGACAGCGAATGCCGATGGACGATGCCACAGGGGTGGCCTTGCTCATCGAGCACCGCCAGTGAGTTCAGGTTGGCCTGGCGACGGAAGGCTTCCAGCACCGTGGCAGTCGGCGTATCCCGCGCGACCGCTGGCTGATCGATCAAGAGAGCACTGAGGTCACTGCCTTCGTCGTTCAGCGCCACCGCAGAGCTGTCCTGTTTGGGCATCAGGTTTCGCGCTTCCCTTGGCGGGTGTTCTTGAGGGCGGCAGAGCAAGTAACCCTGGACCAGATCGACGCCCATATCGGTCAACACCGCGAGCTCCTCCGGCAGCTCGATACCTTCAGCAATCACTTGTGCCCTAGAGGCTTTGGCGATTTGCATGATGGAACCGACAAATTCACGCTTGAGCGCATCCTGATGGATGCCGTCGATGAAGTGCCGATCGATTTTCACATAGTCCGGCCGCAGCTCGGACCACAGGCGCAGGCTCGAATAACCGGCCCCCAAATCATCCAGCGCAATGGAAAAGCCCATCGCCCGATAGTGATGCAGCGCGTTTTGCAGCAGCTGGAAATCGTCGGTCGGCGTCTGTTCCGTCAGTTCGATGACCACCTGGCTTGGCGGTATGCCGAAATCCTGCAGCAGTTGCAAGGTCCGACCCGGTTGGTGAGCCGCTTCGAGCAGCGATTCCGGCGACACGTTGAGAAAGAGTTTGCCCGGCAGTTGCTGCTCATTAAAGCGCCGGCAAGCGCTCTCGCGGCAGGCAATTTCCAGCTCGTTCAAACGACCGGCCTGGCGGGCGACGGCGAACAAGGCGATGGGTGAGTGCAGCGGGCTGTTGGAGGGGCCACGGCTGAGGGCTTCGTAACCGATGATCCGTCGTTCAGAGAGCGAAATGATTGGCTGGAACAGGCTGTGCAAACCGCTTTGAGTCAGTATTGAACTCAACGCACTCAGCTGTTCGGTAGTGGTCATGGCGGTCTCTGGCGAAAAAAAAAGGACTGAGAGCCATAGCTCTCAGTCCCGTATTTCACGACAGAATGATGACTGTTTGATGACGCTAAGGGGGCGTCAGCATTAAATTGCCATCATCGTGCTTGTAACAACTTAGTGTTTGGCAACCGCGGTGTTGAGTTTCAGGTAGTCCAACAGAATCCGACCAGTCTCGCTCAGGTAGGCATCGTCTTCTGGTTTGACCTTGTCCGGCTCAGCCGCAGCGACGTCTTCGTCTTCTTTCTTCAGCTCTTTGAGCGGCTCTTCGCCTTTGGCCTTGCGACGGATGTTTTCCATCGCAAGCTGCTTGGCTTCGATATCCGCGTGTTGTGCACGACGCTCGGCTTCATTGAGGCTGACGGTTTTTTCCGACATCAGTTTCTGCGCCAGGGCCAGTTTGTCGCGGATGAACACGAACTCCGCGTCTTTGGCCGAACGTACGTCATGCTCGGATTTGAGCTGCGAAATGTATGGCTTGAACGGGTCGACCGCAGGCTTGATGGCCGCGCGGATGGTGTCCCACGGCATGGCTTCCGGCAGGGCGCTCTCGCCGATTTCCTTGGTGTCGATGATCGACGGGTAATCGATGTCCGGCAGTACGCCCTGATGCTGGGTGCTCTGGCCGGAAACCCGGTAGAACTTGGCCAGGGTCAGTTTCAGTTCGCCATGGTTCAGCGGCTGAATGGTCTGCACGGTGCCTTTGCCGAAGGTCTGGCCGCCAATGATCAGTGCGCGGTGGTAGTCCTGCATGGCGCCGGCGAAAATCTCCGAGGCCGAGGCGGACAGGCGGTTGACCAGCAACGCCATCGGGCCTTTGTAGAAGGCGCCCGGGTTTTCATCTTCGAGTACATCGACCCGGCCATCGGCGTTACGCACGAGCACGGTCGGCCCTTTGTCGATGAACAGGCTGGTCAGCTCGGTGGCTTCCTGCAAGGAGCCGCCGCCGTTGTTGCGCAGGTCGATGACCACGCCGTCGACCTTGTCTTTCTGCAACTCAGTCAGCAGTTTCTTGACGTCGCGCGTGGTGCTCTTGTAGTCCGGATCGCCAGCACGGAAGGCCTTGAAGTCGAGGTAGAAGGCTGGAATCTCGATGACGCCGAGCTTGTAGTCCTTGCCATCCTGTTTCAGGTTGAGGACCGACTTTTTCACCGCCTGGTCTTCAAGCTTCACCGCTTCGCGGGTGATCGGCACGATCTTGGAGGTCTGGTCGTTCGGCGCATTGCTGGCCGGGATGACTTCCAGGCGCACCACGGTGCCTTTCGGACCACGGATCAGCTTGACCACTTCGTCGAGGCGCCAGCCAACCACATCGACCATCTCTTTGTTGCCCTGGGCAACGCCGATGATCTTGTCGGCCGGTGCGACCTGCTTGGTCTTGTCGGCAGGGCCAGCCGGCACCAGACGCACGACTTTCACCTGGTCGTTGTCGCTCTGCAACACAGCGCCGATGCCTTCGAGGGACAGGCTCATGTTGATGTCGAAGTTTTCCGCGTTATCCGGCGACAGATAGTTGGTGTGCGGGTCGTAGGACATGGCGAAGGTGTTGATGTACGCCTGGAAGATATCCTCCGGACGGGTCTGGTCCAGGCGCGAGAGCTGATTCTTGTAACGCTTGGTCAGCGTTTCCTGAATCTGCTTGGGCTCTTTGCCAGCAATTTTCATCCGCAGCACTTCGTCCTTGACGCGTTTGCGCCACAGGTCGTCGAGCTCTGCGGTGGACTTGAGCCAAGGCGCGTCCTTGCGATCGATCAGCAAGGTTTCCTTGGCGGTGAAGTCGATCTTGTCGACGCCCTTGTTCAGCTCCGCAAGGGCAAAGTCCAGACGCGCTTTTACGCGGTCCAGGTAGCGCTTGTAGATGGTGAACCCGGCGTTGAGGTCGCCGCTCTTGAGGAAGTCGTCGAACTGGGTTTTCCACTTGTCGAATTCGGCAATGTCGCTGGCCATGAAGTAGCTGCGCGACGGATCCAGCAGCTTGAGGTAGCTGTCGTAGATGATCACGGAGCGCGCGTCATCGAGCGGCGGCTTGCTGTAGTGGTGACGCTTGAGCAACTCGACGACATTCAGACTGGCGATCACTTCGTCACGATCTGGCTGAAGCTTGTCCCAGCTATTGGCTGCGAACGTATTGCTCGACATCGGCATCAGGCCGATACCAATAAATAGGGCGAGGGCGGTGCTGGGGAACAGATGCTTCATGCTGATTCGACGCGGGGACAATTGATAACGCATATTAGGCCGTCTTTGAAGTCGCCGGTACCACAAGGGCCGGTCGCATAATGCAAAAAGCCCGGCGCTACAGCTTCGGGCTCAGTCCAGACTCACTATGGAGGCACTGTGAAAGCATTGCAAGGCGTTGACGGTCAAGTGGAGTGGGTTGAAGAGCCCGGTCCTACATGCGATGTAGGGCAAGTTCGCATTCGCGTGGCGGCAGCGGGCCTCAATCGCGCCGATTTGTTACAGAAGGCGGGCCTTTATCCGCCACCGCCGGGGGCCAGTCAGGTACTGGGTCTTGAGTGTTCCGGGGTGATCAGTGAGGTCGGCCCGGGCTCGTCCTGGCAGGTCGGTGATCGGGTCTGCGCCTTGCTGGCCGGGGGCGGGATGGCCGAAGAGGTGGTTGTCGACGGACGGCATGTGCTGCCGGTGCCCGAAGGATTGTCCCTGGCCGAGGCGGCAGCGCTACCCGAAGTCTATGCGACCGTCTGGCTGAATTTGTTTCAATTGGCTGCGCTCAAACCGGGTGAGAAAGTTCTTCTTCACGCCGGAGCAAGTGGAATCGGTTCAGCTGCCATTCAGCTGTGCAAAGCGTTTGGCAACCCATGCTGGGTCAGCGTCGGTTCTGCCGAGCGTCTGGCCTATTGCGAAGCGCTGGGTGCACAGGGTGGCGTGGTGCGCACCGACGATCTGGACAGCTTGAGCGACCTGGGGCCGTTCGATGTGATTCTCGACCCGGTCGGCGGCAACTACGCCGCGCTGAACCTCAAGCTGCTGGCTCTCGATGGCCGTTGGGTGTTGATTGGCCTGATGGGCGGCCGTGAGGCAAAACTGGATCTGGCGCAGGTGCTGGCCAAACGCGTGCAGTTGCTGGGTTCGACCTTGCGCAGCCGTGACGATCAGTTCAAGGCGGATTTGTTCAGTGATTTACGCCAGCATGTCTGGCCGTTGTTTGCCGAAGGGCGATTGAGCCCGCAGTTGGCGAAGACCTTCCCGATCAAGGATGCCGAAGCGGCATTTGCCGAGCTGGCGACGAACAAGGTGGCGGGGAAGTTGGTGTTGGTGATCGACGAAAGCCTGACCTGAGGTCTGGAACGGCGCCATCCTTGTAGGAGCTGGCTTGCCGGCGATTCAGACGATGCGGTCTACAGGGGCTCCGCGTTATCGTTCATCGCTGGCAATCCAGCTCCTACAGGGTTTTGCGTTATTTCCAGAGGTGGATCGGCCAGCCGGCTTTTTCGGCATGCTCGCGCAATACCGGATCAGGGTTCACCACCTGTGGGAAATCTACCTTCAGCAACAGCGGTAAATCGTTACGTGAGTCGGAATAGAAACTCGCGCCCTCCAGGTTTTCCTCTTCCGCATCCAGCCATTCCAGTAAACGGGTGATCTTGCCTTCGCGGTAGGTCAGCGTACCGACGGTGTTGCCGCTATAGACCCCATGCAGCACTTCCAGCTCGATGCCCAGAATCTCGTCGATGCCCAAGCGGTCGGCAATCGGCCTGACAAGGTGCGTACCCGACGCCGAAATCACCAGTATCCGGTCACCGGCCTTGCGATGGGCGGCGATGGCTTTGGTTGCGTCGCTGAAGATGATCGGTTCGATGAAGTCTTCAACCCACGGCCCGACCAAGTGGTCGACCTCTTCGGGTGTGCGCCCGATCATCGGTTCGAGGCTGAAGGCCATGTACTCCTCCATGCGCAACTTGCCGTGGCTGTAAGCGTCCATCAGTTCGTTGTTCTGACGCATGAACGACTCGGGATCGACCCAGCCCAGCCGGCCCATCTGTTCGCTCCAGAGGGTGGCGCAGTCGCCGTGGATCAGGGTTTCGTCCAGATCAAAAATTGCCAGGGCCATCAGTGCAGTTCTCTCTTCAACATCAGCAAAGTCATCAGGCTACCTCACACAGGGCCGTCGGATCGATGGAAAGCGCCAGACGCTGACCATCGGGATGCAGATCGGCCGCCGAGCGGTTGAGCACATCCACCACCAGTTCCACGCCCCGGGCCTCGATCCGGTAGCGAATCACGTTGCCCAGCAGGCTGTGGCTGCGCACCTGTGCGTCAAGTTCACCGTTCAGGCTCAGTTCGATGGCTTCCGGGCGAATCGCGATGCGATGCGTAATCGGTCGTTGCAGCAATTTCGAGGCGTTGTCGGCGTCGAGCAGGTTGTAGTTGCCGATAAAGCCGGCAGCGAACACATCCACCGGCGCGGTGTAGAGGGTTTCGGCGTCGCCGCTCTGTACGATCTTTCCCTGATTCATCAGGAAAATGCGGTCAGACATGGTCAGCGCTTCTTCCTGATCGTGTGTGACGAAGATCGTGGTCAGGCCGAGCTCGCGCTGGATCTGACGGATCTGTTCGCGCAAATGCTTGCGAATCCGCGCATCAAGGGCCGACAGCGGTTCGTCCAGCAGCAACAGGCGTGGACGGGTCACCAATGAGCGGGCGAGGGCGACGCGCTGGCATTGACCGCCGGACAGTTGGTGCGGATAACGGGCGGCGAAATCGTTGAGCTCCACCAGTTTCAATACTTCGGCAACGCGCTTTTGGCTGTCGTCGCTGTTGACCTTCTGCATGCGCAAACCAAAGGCGACGTTTTGCTCCACGGTCATGTTCGGGAACAGCGCATAGCTTTGAAACACCATGCCGATCCCGCGTTTCTGCGGGCTCAGCGGCACGATGTCGACACCATCCAGCAAAATCTTGCCGCCATCTACCGAGGTCAGCCCGGCGATGCAGCGCAGCAGCGTGGATTTGCCGCAACCGGACGGGCCGAGCAGGGTGACGAATTCGCCCTTCTGGATTTCGCAGTTGATGTCGCTGAATACGGTGGTGCCTGCATAGTTTTTCTGCAGATGTTGGACGCTGACATAGCTCATTCGCTTTTGTCCTTGTTCAAGATATTGGCCGCCCAGGTCAGAACCAGTACGAAGAAGAAGTAGGAAATCACCAGCGCACTGGTGAAGTGGCCGCTGCTGTTACGCATGTTGTTGAGGTAGACCTGCAGGGTTTCGTAGCGGGTGCCGACGAGGATGTTGGCGAACACGAACTCACCGAACAGGAACGAGAACGACAGCAGCAACGCGACCATCAGACCTTTGCGCAGGTTCGGCAGCACCACCAGGAATGCCGCCTGAAAAGTGCTGGCACCGAGCAGTTGGGCGGCGTCCATCAGGTCGCGCAGGTTGATCGCTTGCAGGTTGTTGGTGATCGCTCGGTACATGAACGGCAGCGCCACGGTGAAGTAGCAACCGATCAGAATCCATGGCGTGCCGACCATCGCGAACGGCCCCGAACCGTAAAGCTGCAACAGCCCCACCGACGACACCACCGGCGGCACCGCGAAGGGCAGCAGGATCAGGATGTTCATCAGCGCATCGAGTTTCGGGAAGTGGTAATGCACCACGAACAGCAGTGGCAGGATCAGCACCACCGACAGAATCAGCGCACCGATACAGACCAGCAGCGATTGGCCAAAAGCACTCAGGAATCGCGGATCGCTCCACAGCTGCACATACCATTTGACGGTGAAGCCGCTGGGCAGAATGGTCGCCGACCAACTACTGGCAATCGAGTAGATCAGCGTGCCAACCAGTGGCAGCAACAGAATGGCAAACAGCAGGTAAACCACGACGCGGTGATAGATACCGACGGGGCCCAATTCAGCGCGAGACATGGTAGCTCCTCTTCAACAGCAGCTGATGCACGATGGTGACCAGGGTCATCAACGCCACCAGCACCACGGCCAGCGCACTGGCGAGGTTCGGGTCCAGGGAAATGTCACCGGAGACCATCGCCGCAATACGGATCGGCAGCACGTTGAAGTTGCCGGTGGTCAGTGCGTAAACCGTGGCGTAGGCGCCGAGGGCGTTGGCCAACAGGATCACGAAGGTGCCGAGCAGTGCCGGCGTCAGCACCGGCAAACCGATGTGTCGCCAGAACTGCCAGCCGTTGGCGCCCAGCAGCGCGGCAGATTCACGCCAGTCTTCTCGCAGGGCGTCGAAGGCCGGGTAGAGCAGCAGCACACCGAGGGGGATCTGGAAGTACGTGTAGAGAATGATCAGCCCGGTTTTCGAGTACAGGTTGAAATCCTGAATGATCCCGGCCTGCTTGAGCATGATGGTGATGCTGCCGTTGAAACCCAGCAGGATGATGAACGCGAAGGCCAAAGGCACGCCGGCAAAGTTGCTGGTCATGTTGGCGAAGGCGTTGACGAAGTTACGCAACTTCGAGTCGACACGACGCAGGGAATAAGCGCCGAGCACCGCGATGATGATCCCGAACACGCTGGACCAGAAACTGATCTCGAGGCTGTACTGGATCGCCTGCAAATAGAACTTCGAATTGAAGATCTTGGTGAAGTTGGCCAGGCCCCAGCCGAACTCTTCCGATTGCAGACTGTTGATCATCACCCAGATGAGTGGGGCGATCTCGAAGACGATAAAAAACAGTGCGAAGGGCACGAGGCACAAGGCCGCCAGCCATTTGCCGCGAGTCATGGCATTCACTTGAGCAGCTCCCGGCACACTGGTTTGTCGTGGGCCACGCCCAGCAGTTCGCAGACGGTGCCGCAGATGTCTGTCTGTTTCGGTTCGGCGCCGGCGTTGAAGCTGAAGGCGTCACCGAGCACGAACAGTGGCACTTCGCGTTCCTCCGGCAGCAGACCGTTGTGGGAGCGGTCGTTGTTCATGCCGTGGTCGGCGGTCACCAGCACCTGGTAACCGGCGTCGAGCCAGCCTTGCAGGTAGTCGGCGAGGATAATGTCCGCCGAGCGGGCGCTGTTGCGGTATTGCGCGGTGTCGAGGCCGTGCTTGTGCCCGGCATCGTCGATGTTCATGGGGTGCACCAGGAGAAAGTTCGGTGCATGGTGCAGGCGTAGGTGTTCCGCGTCGGCGAACAGGTGCGAGTCCGGGTAGTGATCGTTCCAGTAGAAGTGCCCGTGCTGGATCGGCAATTCGGGGGCGTCGGTGTGACGGTCCCGGGCGGCCACGAACGGCGAACGGTTGTACAGCTCGCTGACCCAGTGATAAGCCGCGGCTGCGGTTTTCAGGCCCGCTTCGCTGGCGTAGTGATAAATGCTGCGTTGGTTGGACAGGCGCGAAACGTTGTTGTGAACGATACCGCTATCGATCGGCGTGACGCCGGTCAGGATGCATTCATACAGCGGGCGGGACAGGGCCGGCAGTTCGCACTCCAGTTTGTAGAGTGCCGCGCGTCCTGCGCCGACGTAAGCCTGCAGGTGCCCCATGGCGTGGCGCGCAACCTCGTAATTGAGGCCGTCGAGCACGACAAGGATGACGTTGTGCTTCATAGGGGCGGGACTCCGCGAAACAGATGGTTTGTAGGAGCCGGCTTGCTGGCGATTGCATCACCGCGGTTCTCTGATGGACCGAGGTGTCTGGATCGCCAGCAAGCCGGCTCCTACAGGGGGGTTACTTCATCTCGACGATGACTTCTTCGTTCCACTTCTGCGGCAGAGCCTTGGAAGTTTTTTCCCACGCATCCGCGTCTTTGATCGGCGTGACCTTTTTGTACTGCTCGTTCGGCAGCAGCTTGGCCTGGACTTCGGCTGGCAGGGTCAGGTGCTCGGCACGGATCGGACGGGCGTTACCCTTGGCCAGGTTGATCTGACCGGCATCGCTGAAGATGTATTCACGAGCCAGTTTGGCGGCGTTCGGGTTCTTGGCGTATTTGTTGATGATGGTGGTGTAACCGGAAATCACCGAACCATCGGAGGGGATCAGCACCACGTAGTCATCCGGATTGGCCATCTTGGCCTTGTAGCTCAGACCGTTGAAGTCCCAAACCACGCCGACTTCGATTTCACCCTTTTCCATGGTGGCAATCGTCGGGTTGGCCATGGACAGGCGGCCTTGTTTCGCAATGTCAGCGAACAGCAACAGGGCAGGCTGAAGGTTTTTCTCGTCGCCGCCGTTGGCAAGGGCTGCCGCCAGAACGCCGTTGGCGGCCTGAGCGGCGGTGCTCACGTCACCGATGGATACTTTGTATTTACCGGTTTTAAGGTCGGCCCATTTGGTCGGCGCTTCCGAACCGTGCAGCAGCTTTTTGTTGACGATGAACGCGATGGTGCCGGTGTAGGCCAGTGCCCAGTTGCCGTCCTTATCCTTCGCCCAGGCAGGCACCTGATCCCAGGTGCTTGGCTTGTACGGCTGGACCACGCCTTGCTTGACCGCGATAGGGCCGAACGCTGCACCGACGTCGCCGATGTCGGCCGTGGCGTTGTCTTTTTCAGCGGCGAACTTGGCGATTTCCTGCGCCGAGCTCATGTCGGTGTCGATGTGTTTCAGGCCGTAGATCTTGGCCAGGTCTTCCCAGGTGCCTTTCCAGTTGGCCCAGTCATCGGGCATGCCGACGCTGTTGACCGCACCTTCCGCTTTCGCAGCGGCTTCGAGGGTTTTCAAATCATCAGCCGCCATGGCGGCGGTGCACATGGCAATGGTCGAACCTAACAGTGATGCCAGGAAAAGCTTTTTCATCCGAAGCTCCTTTGGGCGTTTTCAACGCTGCGATTGCGGTTGTGTTGGTCTAGGTCAGCAATACCTGAGCCAATCTAGGCGCCCCTGATGACATTTTGATGTCGACCAGCGGTCCGTCTGCATTTTCTTCAGATCAACGCTCAGGCTTGCGAGTAAGCGTAGACCATGGCTAAAGAACTGATATGAAAGGACTTGGCCGTTAAATTGCACACGTTTGACTGCACCGTTCAGCGTCTTTGTCATCTGTCAGTCATGTGCAGTGCCTAGGCTTGCTGAAAGTTGACGGAGTCGTTTCAAATGACGGTTCTGCTCCGAAACAGTGCTGGTCTAGTCCAGATAGGTAACGTTGATGCGCATCGAGACAACCAAAGCGGTGACAGCCATCGGGCAGGTTCTTCAGGAGCAGCTCGACCACGGCCTGTTGGCGCCTGGCAGCAAGCTACCGGCGGAGCGCAAGCTCAGTGAGTTGTTCGGCACGACACGCATTACCGTGCGCGAAGCGTTGTTGCAGCTGGAGGCTCAAGGGCAGATTTATCGCGAAGAACGCCGGGGCTGGTTCGTGTCGCCACCGCGCCTGGCTTACAACCTGATGCAGCGCAGCCACTTTCACGCGATGGTCAGCGCTCAAGGGCGGGTGCCGTCTACCGAGGTGATTTCGGCACGCTTGCAGCCTGCGTCGGCGGCGGTCTGTGCCTGGTTGCAGTTGCCGGCTTTGTCGAGCGTGATTCAGATTTGCCGCGCGCGGCGAATTGATGAGCGGCTGGTGTTGTACGTGGAGCACTACCTCAATCCACAGTATTTTCCGGGGATTCTGGAGTTTGATCTGAATCAGTCGATCACCGAGCTGTACGCGCGGCATTACGATTTGCATTACGGGCGGGTGCGCTTCGAGATCGTGCCGACGGCGTTGTCGGTGGATGCGGCGGCGGCGTTACGGGTGTCGGTCGGCAGCCCGGGATTGCGCATTGCCCGGGTCAATTACGACCAACACGAACGGTTGATCGATTGTGACCTGGAGTTCTGGCGGCACGATGCGATCCATGTCGGTGTTGATGTGGTCTGAGCCTGGCCGCCGCAGGTCTTGGTTTTTCATTACCCGAAGCGGTAAATGTCCATGCCCAGCGCGCCCATGGTGAAACCCTGGTGGCTGACGCTGAATGCTCCGCCGGCACTGCGGGCAAAGTACAACGGCAACAAATGTTCATCGCTCGGGTGGTTGCGCACGGCGTTCGGTGCTTGCTGGCGATAGTCGTGTAACGCGGCTTCGTCGTTGGCCTCAAGTTTCTCGATCATCCAGTCGCGAAACACCTTCGCCCACGGTTCTACGCTTTCCGGTCCGGCGTGCCAGTCCAGTTCGCGCAGGTTGTGGGTGATGCTGCCGGAACCGATCAACAGCACGCCGTGTTCGCGCAGGCTGCTCAGGGCATGGCCGACGCAGGTTTGCAGCGCAGGACCGCCGCGTGTTGGTAGCGAGACTTGCACCACCGGGATATCCGCCTGCGGATACATCAACGACAACGGCACCCAGACGCCATGGTCGAAGGGCCGTTTGCTGTCGATGCGGGCGGGCAGGTCACTGCGTTTCAGCAACTCGACAACCTCAGCGGCCAGTTGTGGATCGCCGGGTGCCGGGTATTGCACCTCGAACAACGCCTTGGGAAAGCCGCCGAAGTCATGCCAGGTTTCAGGCTGTGGATTGCCGCTGACCAGCAATTCATTGCTTTCCCAATGCGCGGAAACAATCACGATGGCCCGGGGTTTCGGCAATTCGGCAGCCAGGCGCGCGAGGGCCGGCCCACTGGCACCGGGTTCCAGTGCCAGCATGGGTGAGCCATGAGAGATGTAAAGGCTGGGGAACATGAAGGAGCTCCTGAGAGTAAGATGGGCCCATCTTCAGTCAGATCATTGATCTAAATCTAATATAAGTTTTAGGGTGTTTTGATCGAATTTTCGGAGATATTTATGCAGCCGGAGTTTTGGCACAAGCGATGGCAGTCGAATCAGATCGGCTTCCATCTGCCGCAGGTGAACCCTTATCTGCAACGTTTCTGGCCGCAATTGGGGCTGGAGGAGGGGGCGCGCGTACTGGTGCCGTTGTGTGGGAAAAGTCTGGATTTGTTGTGGCTGGCGCACCAAGGGCATGAAGTCCTGGGAATTGAGCTGTCGGAAAAGGCTGTCGAAGATTTCTTCAGCGAACATCACTTTGACCCGAACATCACTGAGCAGGGGCCCTTCAAGGTCTATCGCGCAGGCTCGATCGAGTTGTGGTGTGGTGATTTCTTCGAGTTGACGGCCGGCGATGTTGCCGATTGCGCCGGCCTGTACGACCGGGCGGCACTGATCGCTCTGCCGCCGGCCATGCGCGAGCAATACGCGGCTCATTTGAACCGGATTCTGCCAAAGGACGCGTTGGGGCTTTTGATCACGCTGGATTACGACCAGACGCAAAAGGACGGACCACCGTTTGCCGTGCTTGATGACGAAGTGCAGCGGTTGTTCGGGGCTGTGTGGTCGTTGAAGATTCTGGAGGATCAGGACGTTCTGGGTGAGAGCTGGAAATTCGTCGAAAGCGGTGTGACGCGGCTTGAAGAGCGGGTTTATCGGGTTTCTGCCCGGTAATTGATGTTGCTTCCACTGGCCCCATCGCGAGCAGGCTCACTCCCACATTAGACAGTGTCAGCTAGAACGACTCGGTCCACTGTGGGAGCGAGCCTGCTCGCGATGGGGCCGGATTGAGCACCACAAAATTCAGACAAACAAAAAAAGGCCCGCATCACTGCGGGCCTTTTCTTTTAGTGCCGAGTCAAATCAGCCCCGACGACGCAATGCGTCGATGCGCTCTTCCAGCGGCGGGTGGCTCATGAACATGCGGGCGAACCCCTGTTTGATGCCACCGTTGATGCCGAAAGCATTCAGGGTGTCCGGCATGTGCACCGGCAGCCCTTGCTCCGCACGCAGGCGTTGCAGTGCGCCAATCATCGCGTTGGTGCCCGCCAGGCGTGCACCGGCTTCGTCGGCACGGAACTCGCGTTTGCGCGAGAACCACATGACGATGGAGCTGGCCAGAATGCCCAGGACCAGTTCGGCGAAGATGGTCGCGATGTAGTAGGCGATGCCCTGGCCTTCTTCGTTCTTGAAGATCACCTTGTCGACAAAGTTGCCGATGATCCGCGCGAAGAACATGACGAAGGTGTTCACCACGCCCTGGATCAGCGCCAGGGTGACCATGTCACCATTGGCCACGTGACCGATTTCGTGGGCCAGAACGGCTTTCACTTCATCCGGCGAGAATCGCTCGAGCAAGCCCTGGCTGACAGCGACCAGTGCATCGTTCTTGTTCCAGCCAGTGGCGAACGCGTTCGCCTCGTAGGCCGGGAAAATCCCGACTTCCGGCATCTTGATCCCGGCTTCGCGAGACAGTTGCTCGACCGTTTGCAGCAGCCATTGCTCGTGACGTGTGCGCGGCTGGGTGATGATTTGGGTGCTGGTGCTCATCTTCGCCATCCACTTGGAGATGAACAGCGAGAACAGGGAACCGGCGAAACCAAAGACCGCACAGAAAATCAGCAGCTGATTGAGGTTGAGATCAACCCCATTGGCCGCCATGAACCCGTTGAAGCCGAAAAGGCTCAGGGTGATGCTGGCAATCAGCACGACCGCCAGGTTAGTGGCCAAAAACAGCAGGATGCGCATCATGGTTGTAGAAATCTCCTTTTGCTAAAGATGTAGCGTACTGCGGGGTATATAAGGTGCTGCAACGGGCTATTCAACCGGGTGACTATTTCAAACTGTGTCCTACAGCAACAGTCTAGTCGCTTGCAGGGCATTTCCGACGT
This sequence comes from Pseudomonas sp. GM60, assembly GCF_000282415.1. Taxonomy (NCBI): domain Bacteria; kingdom Pseudomonadati; phylum Pseudomonadota; class Gammaproteobacteria; order Pseudomonadales; family Pseudomonadaceae; genus Pseudomonas; species Pseudomonas sp. GM60. The sequence goes on along the minus strand of NZ_AKJI01000068.1, from coordinate 60,020 downwards.
GGGCAGGGGAAGTGTTTGTCAGCCGATTCGCGTTGCGAGCCCCGTGATTGTTGGACGCGGTCACAAAGCTTGCTACCGGGCAGCGATTGCGGTGGGGATGTACGGCGAGGCTTAAAGATATGTTGCTGAATTAATCCTCGTGCGACTTTCGTGGAAAAGTCGCACGCGGCCAGAGCGATTACTGGCGATAGGATTTGAGGAAGTTGCCGATTCGTCCGATGGCCATGTCCAGGTCGTCGACACGCGGCAGGGTCACGACGCGGAAGTGGTCTGGCCATGGCCAGTTGAAAGCGGTGCCTTGAACCACCAGCAGCTTTTCCGACAGCAGCAGGTCGAGCACGAATTTTTCGTCGTTGTGGATGGGGCAGACTTTCGGGTCGATGCGCGGGAACGCATACAGCGCGCCCATAGGCTTGACGCAACTCACACCGGGAATGTCGTTGAGCAATTCCCAGGTACGGTTACGTTGCTCCAGCAGGCGACCTTGCGGCAGGACCAGATCGTTGATGCTCTGATAACCCCCGAGGGCGGTCTGGATCGCGTGCTGGCTCGGCACGTTGGCACACAGGCGCATGTTCGCCAGCATGTCGATGCCTTCGATGTAGCTTTGTGCGTGATGTTTCGGACCGGAGATAGCAATCCAGCCAGAACGGAAACCGGCCACGCGATAGGACTTGGACAGACCGTTGAAGGTCAGGCACAGCAGGTCCGGGGCCAGGGATGCGGTGCAGATGTGCACGGCATCGTCGTACAGGATCTTGTCGTAGATCTCGTCGGAAAACACCACAAGGTTGTGCTGACGGGCCAGTTCCAGCATGCCCAGCAGGACTTCCTTCGAATACACCGCGCCGGTCGGGTTGTTCGGGTTGATGATCACCAGCGCTTTGGTATTGGGGGTGATCTTGGCCTTGATGTCGGCCAGGTCCGGCCACCAGTTGGCCTGCTCGTCGCACAAGTAATGCACCGGGTTGCCGCCCGACAGGCTCACGGCAGCGGTCCACAGCGGGTAGTCCGGAGCCGGCACCAACACTTCGTCGCCGTTGTTGAGCAGCGCTTGCATCGACATCACGATCAGCTCGGAAACGCCGTTGCCCAGGTAAATGTCTTCAATGCCGACGCCTTCTACCTGCTTCTGCTGGTAGTACTGCATGACGGCTTTACGCGCGCTGAACAGGCCTTTGGAATCGCTGTAGCCCTGGGCGGTCGGCAGGTTGCGGATCACGTCCTGGAGGATTTCATCCGGCGCTTCGAAACCAAAAGGCGCCGGGTTGCCGATGTTCAGCTTGAGGATGCGATGACCTTCCTCTTCCAGGCGTTTGGCGTGCTTGAGCACTGGGCCGCGAATGTCGTAGCAGACGTTGGCGAGCTTGTTCGATTTGCTGACCTGCATGGCGATGTGTTCCCGAAAATGAACGATCCAGGCGGTGTATGAACTACCGTACTGGGAATCCTGCGTATTCACACAGGCCTGGCGCCTTGAGAGGCAGCACCCATAAATCCGTTTGAATGCGCGTGGTCTGGCTGCCAGACTGGCGTTTGACGAGGCGCAATCATACGTGCCGCCCGATCCGTGGAAAAGGTACAGATCGGGCTTTTTCAGCTGCTGAGGTGTGATGATGGAAAAGTTGGAAAAAACCCTGGAAGAATGGAAGGCCATGCTCGATCCGGAGCAGTACAACGTTTGCCGCCTCAAGGGCACCGAACGGCCGTTTTCCGGCAAGTACAACGGCACCAAAACCGACGGTATTTACCACTGCATCTGCTGCAATGAGCCGCTGTTCGACTCAAAAACCAAATTTGACTCTGGCTGCGGCTGGCCGAGTTTCTATGCGCCGATCGGCGACAGCGCCATGACTGAAATCCGTGATGTCAGCCACGGCATGATCCGTACCGAAGTGGTCTGCGCCAAATGCGATGCACACCTGGGGCATGTGTTCCCAGATGGTCCGCCGCCGACCGGCCTGCGTTATTGCATCAACTCGGTGTGCCTGGATCTCGTTCCGCGTTAGTAACTTCACCGCAGTCCTTGTAGGAGCTGGCTTGCCAGCGATGAGTCCCTCGAATTTTGCATTGCGTTTGAGAACGCCATCGCTGGCAAGCCAGCTCCTACAGTTTGTGTTACGTGGTCGAGGATCGATTAATTAAATTGCACACAATTCAATTGCTCGCTATGTTTGTCTCATCTTCTTTCATTCGAGAGTCCGAATCATGAGCGACAACCTGCTGAGCATCCCTTGCACCACCATCAAGGGTGAGAAAAAGACCCTCGCGGATTACGCCGGCAAAGCGGTGCTGGTGGTCAACACCGCGAGCAAATGTGGCTTCACGCCGCAATACAAAGGGCTGGAAGAACTGTGGCAGACCTACAAGGATCAAGGGCTGGTGGTGCTCGGTTTCCCGTGCAACCAGTTCGGCAAGCAGGAGCCGGGCAATGAAGGCGCTATTTCCGAGTTCTGTGAACTGAACTTCGGTGTCAGCTTTCCGCTGTTCAAAAAGATCGACGTTAACGGTGCCGATGCCCACCCACTGTTCGTGCAGCTGAAAAAACGCGCACCGGGTGTTCTGGGTTCTCAGGGCATCAAGTGGAACTTCACCAAATTCCTGATCGGCAAGGACGGCCAACTGGTCAAGCGCTTCGCTCCCGCGACCAAGCCGCAAGACCTCAGCCGCGAGATCGAAGCCCTGCTCAAATGAATACCTTGTCCGTCGATTCCCTGAAGCTCGACAGCCAACTCTGCTTCAAGCTGTACGCCGCTTCCCGGGCGGTGATCCGCGCTTACAAGCCGATGCTCGATCAGCTCGGCCTGACATACCCGCAATACCTGGCGATGCTGGTTTTGTGGGAATGGCAGGAGGCGGCACCGGAGCAGCCGACGGTCAAGGCGTTGGGCGAGCGTCTGGCGCTGGATTCCGGCACGTTGACGCCGCTGCTCAAGCGACTTGAACAACTGCAACTGGTGCAGCGACAGCGTTCAGCGCGGGATGAGCGTGAAGTGCACCTGAGCCTGTCGCCCACGGGCAAGGCGTTGCGCGATCAGGTTGGGCCGCTCAAAGCCCGACTGTTGTGTGACAGCGGTGTCGATCTGGATCGCTTGAATGATCTGCGCGAGGGGCTTGATCACTTGTTGGGACAAATCAAGGCACTGTCGTAGCGGGCATCCACAGGTCCAGCAGGGCAGCCAACTCTTCCCGGCGGAAGGGTTTGGCCAGGTAATCGCTCATGCCTGACGCACGGCAGCGTTCGCGTTCTTCGGACATGGCGTTGGCGGTCAGGGCGACGATGGGCAATTGCGGCCAGCGACCGCTGCGACGGATTTGCCGACTGGCTTCGTAGCCGTCCATTACCGGCATGTTGCAGTCCATCAGCACCAGATCGAATTCGCTTTGCTCCAGTTGATCCAGGGCCTCGCCGCCGTGGGCGGCGACAATCACCTCGCAGCCGAGTTTTCCGAGCATGCCCTTGGCCACCAATTGATTGACCGGATTATCCTCCACCAGCAGCACCCGTCCGCGCCGCTGGGGAGTGAGCGCCTCCAGTCGCGCATCGTTGATGGTGTTGATTTCCGGTTGCAACACTCGCCGCAGTGTCTGGTAAAGCGCATTGCGCGCCAGAGGCCGGGCCTGTTGTTGTAATGGCGCCAGGGCGCTGGCCTGTTCGCTGGGCATGAAACTGCCGTAAGCGGTCACCAGCAGAATCGGTGCGGTACAGGTGGGGCGCAGGCGAAACAGGCATTCCGGGCAATCGGTGATGACCACATCGGGCTTCAGACCGATCATCGCGTCATCGATCGAACGCTGCTGATAGTCGAGCCCCCAACCCGGCAACAAACTCTTCAACAGCTCCGCCAGGCCGCTGCTGGCGGTGGTGATCGCGATCACCTTGCCGTGCAGCGTGGCCGGGGCGAAGGCGCGGGTGTGGCTCGGCAGCGGCAGGTCGGCGCAGAACTGGCTGCCGAAACCGGCTTCCGAGCTGATGGTGAGGCGCCCTTGCATGGCTTCGCAGAGGTTGTAAGTCAGCGCCAGCCCCAGCCCGGTGCCGCCAAACTGTCGGGTAATGCCGGCGCCGGCCTGGGTGAATGGCTGGAAAATCTTGACCTGAGCGTCCTGGGCGATGCCGATGCCAGTGTCGCAGACTTCGATTCTGACGCCGTCTTCGTACGTCGACAGGCGAACATCGACCCGACCGAAACGGGTGAATTTGAGGGCGTTGGACAACAGGTTGCTGACGATCTGCCGGACCCGGGTCGGGTCACCGAGCACCAGCGCCGGGAATGTCGGTTCGATCAGGCACGTCAGTTCGACGCTTGGCGCCGCGTTTTGCGACAGCAGGTTGGCGGTGTCCTCGATCAGCGAACCGAGGTCGAACGGAATGTGTTCGAGTTCGAGCTGACCGGCGTCGAATTTCGACAGGTCGAGAATATCGTTGAGCAACTCCACCAGCACTTTGCCCGAGTCATGGGCGATAGACAGTTGTTGCTGTTGCTCGGCATTGAGCGGGCCGTCGAGGGACAGCGCGATCATCCCCAGCAAGCCATTGAGGGGCGTACGGATCTCGTGGCTCATGTTGGCGAGAAATACCGAGCGTGCCTCGGCCATGTCCAGGGCGGTGCTGCGCGCGACTTCCAGTTCCTGGTTGGACTGGCTGAGCCGGCTGTTGATCGCCTTGAGTTCGGCGGTGCGCGCCGACACGATGTTTTCCAGTTGCCCGAGGTAATCGGTCAAACGGTTTTCAGCGTTGCGCCGCTGCTGGATTTCAGTGGCAATGTTCTCGAATTGCTGGTTGGCAACCTTGACCAGCACGCCGATCTCATCGTTTTTATGCCCGCTCGGATACTCCAGCCAGGTCGGTTCGACACTGCGCGGATCGCGGCTGCTGAGTTCGCGGATAACCCGCACCAGCGGTTTGGTCAGCATCACATAGAACAGCGCCAGCAGGATGCCGGTCAGGATCAGGCTGCGGGCAAAGCCATTGAGCAGGGTCACTTCGGCCCGACGCAGGAAGCGGTTGCCGAAAGAATAGGTGTCGACTTCCAGGCGCAAGGTGCCGAGGGATTCGTTGGGCAAGTGATCCAGATACAGCCGGTCTTCGAACGCCCGGTTGGCACCGAACAGGAAGTCGCTGATCACCCGATAGCTGCTCTGCGATGGCGGGCGCTTGACACTGGCCAGCACCGAGCCGTTGTTGTCGGTGAGTTGCGCAGCGATGATCGCCGGTGAGCGCAGCAGGCCCAGGGTCAGTTCCTGGGCGAGTTCGGCGTCGATGTTGTAGGCAATGCGCGAAGCGGGGTTATGGCTGATTTCCAGCAACGACACTATTTCACGGTTGATGGAGGCGTCTTCACTGGCATAATCGATGCCTATTTGCAGCAGGCTGAGCAGCGTACCCAGAATGAAACCGACCAGCACGGTAAGCCGGGCTTGCTTGTAGGACAGCCGGTTGGTGAACTTGATATCCATGGGGTGTCGAACCACTTCCGTTTCCCTTCGCTGCTCAAGCATAGTCGATCATGCATGGATACCGATGTTCTCGCGAGCCCTTGTGCACGGGATGAACAAGTCTCTGAATGCTGTATTTCGTCGCTGTAGCGCCATCATTACTGTGAACGTGCCCGAGGAGAAGACGTGGATTCCCGATTGAATGCTTTTCTTGAACGCGCCGATGCCGTTCTGGCCCGTATCGAACCGCTCTTGCCCGCACCTCGGCAAGCCATCGACTGGACGCATTGCCTGGCCGCACGCTGGCAGCGGGAAGGGCGCAGCGGTTTTCTGCTGCCGCTGCAGGTCAGCCTCGATACGCGATTGTCCGACCTGATCGGTGTTGACCGCCAAGTAGAGCAACTGGGCCGAAACACTCAACAATTCCTCGACGGCATGCCAGCCAACCACGCGTTGCTATGGGGCTCGCGTGGCACCGGTAAATCGTCGCTGGTGCGCGCGCTGCTGGCCGAACACGCCAAGACCGGTCTGCGACTGATCGAGATCGAACGCGATCACTTGGCCGACTTGCCGCGTGTGGTCGAGCAAATCGCCAAACTGCCCCAACGTTTCGTGCTGTTCTGCGATGACCTGTCGTTTGAGGCGGGCGAGGGCGACTATCGCGTGCTCAAGAGCGTGCTCGACGGCTCTCTCGAACAGGCGCCGGACAACGTTTTGCTGTACGCCACTTCCAACCGTCGCCACCTGGTGCCGGAAAAGGAAAGCGATAACGAAAACTGGAAAAGGGTCGACGGCGAATTGCACCCCAGCGAGGCTGTGGAAGACAAGATCGCGCTGTCGGACCGTTTCGGCCTGTGGTTGTCGTTCTATCCGTTTACGCAGGAACACTTCCTTAATGTGGTCGAGCACTGGATCGGTCAACTGGCCGACAAGGCCGGCCTGAAGTGGCAGCGTGACGAAGAACTGGACATCCTCGCGGTGCGCTGGGCCACCGGCCGAGGCAATCGCAACGGACGTTGCGCCTATCAATTTGCCCGCTATTGGGTCGGGCTCAAGCTGTTGGAGCACAAGGCATGATCGATTTACAACAAAGCGGCCAAGGCCTCGAAGGCTACGGCATGCTGCACGCGCAACTGGAATCCTTGCTGGCGGACGAGCGTGATTTCATCGCCAACGCCGCACAGTTTTCCGCGTTCCTGTACAACCAGCTCGATGACTTGAACTGGGCCGGTTTCTACCTCAATCGCAATGAAGAGCTGGTGCTGGGTCCGTTCCAGGGGCAGATCGCTTGCGTGCGCATCCCGTTCGGTCGTGGCGTGTGCGGGACAGCGGCGGCGACGTTGCAGACTCAGTTGGTCGAAGACGTGCACGCCTTTCCCGGGCACATCGCCTGCGACAGCGCGTCGAACAGCGAACTGGTCGTGCCGCTGGTCAAGGACGGTCGCCTGATCGGCGTGCTGGATCTCGACAGCCCGAAACTGGCGCGCTTCACCGAACACGATCAAGCCGGGATTGAAAAGCTGGCGGCCATCTTCCTGCGCCTGACCGACTGCTGATCACGCCCTCAAGCCTGCCTTGGCCAGCAGGCCTGGCGGGTCTACGGCATCGATCTGTTGCGGATCGAGAAATCGCTCGGCGTATTGCCGGTAAATTTCGGCGTTGATGAACAGCCTGAACAGTTCCGGGTCGATGTGGGCGTCACGGCACATGGTGGCCATGATGCCCAGTGCTTCGCTCAACGGCTTGGCTTTCTTGTAGGGACGATCGGCGGCGGTCAGCGCTTCGAAAATATCGGCTATCGCCATCATCCGCGCCGGCAGGCTCATTTCCTCGCGCTTCAACTGTTTTGGATAACCGGTGCCGTCCATTTTTTCGTGGTGGCCGCCGGCGATTTCCGCGACGTTGTTGAGGTGACCGGGAAAGGGCAGGTGGCTGAGCATCAGGATCGTCTGCACCATGTGGTGATTGATGATGTAACGCTCCTCGCGCGTCAACGTGCCTCGGGCAACGCTCAGGTTGTAGAGCTCGCCCCGGTTGTACTTGTAGCGGGGCACATCGAGTTTGAACCCCCAGGGATTGTCTTCCGGCATCAGCTCGCCTTCGGCGCGTTCGAACAGGTGCTCCGGTTTGTCCGCCAGCAGCGGCTCGCTGACCGGCAGGGTCGGTGCCGATGTTCTCGCCTGACGCCGGTTCTCTTCCCAGGAAACGCCCAGCCGGTCATCAAGGGTTCGGGTCCAGGTGCGCTGGGCCAGGCTGCGCAGGCGTTGCAAATCGGACTCGGCCATCGCCTCGCCGCCCAGATTGCAGCGGGCAACAAACGCGAAATCATCGTCCAGCGCCGCCAGAGTGGCATCGCGCAGTTCCGCCAGGTGCTGCTCGTCACCGCCCAGGGCAATGGCTTGCCAGTAGCTGATCCAGGCATCGCGCTTGAGCACTTCGAAGCGGGTGCGGATTTCGTGGATGCGGTCGTTCAGGGTTTCCAGCTTGGTGGCTTTATCGACCACGTACTCCGGCGTGGTGACCTTGCCGCAGTCATGTAGCCAGGCGGCGATGTGCAGCGCTTCCCACTCGTCCTCGGTCGGTTGATAACTGCTGAAGGCCGGGTCCTGACTCGCCGCGGCAGCCTGGGCGAGCATCAACGTCAGCGCCGGCACTCGCTGACAATGCCCGCCGGTGTAAGGGCTTTTCGCATCAATGGCGCCGGCCAGCAGTTGAATGAACGCGTCCAGCAGTTGCTTCTGTTTGGCTTGCAGGCGCTGACTTTCGATACTTACGGCGGCCGCGCCGGACACAGCCTGAAGGAACGCGATACGGTCCGGACGAAGTTTTTCCAGATCACTTTGATCGCCGCTGTCCGCCAGCAACAGGACCAGCAGGCCCACGGTTTCGTTATGGCGATTGTGCAGGCGGATACCGATCAGATGCACCCGCGGGCATTCCATCGCCAGCAACACTTTCTGCAAATCCCCCACTTGTTCGAAACCGAGGCTGGTGACCACGTTGTTGGCATGTGACAGCTGCTGTAGCCAGGCAGGGCTCTGTGGGTCCTGGAGTTCATGGCTGCGAATGTCGAATGAGGGCAATGCCTGTGAAATGTCATTGATGACCAGGCCATGAGGTGTCATGCGATCACCGTCATTTTCCCGCAGATAGATCAGGCCCGCCTGGGCCTGTCCGATTTTCACGGTTTCGAACAACACCCTTTCCAGCAAGGGGGCAAACCGGGTCTCGGCGCTCAGGCTGTCGGTGATCCGGAAAAAACTCGCCAGGGTGTCTTTCATGCGCGCCATCGACACGCTCAGTTGGTCGACTTCGAGTACCGGAGAGCGACGGGAGGCCGGAAATTTGAAATTGAAACTGCGAATCGCATCGGCTTCCTGCACCAGAGCACGCAGGGGGTTGACCAGAATTCTGGAGGTCAACCAGCCCAAGGGCAGGCATAAAAGCAACGTGGCCAGCGTAATCAGCGCGCCCTGCCAACGCATGCGGTAGGCATCGGCGAGCAATTCGTCTTCCGGCACCAGCAGCGCCAGTTGCAGCCCCTGCGGACCACCTTCCTGCATGCTGCTACGGGCAACGATCCACTGCCGGCCGGCGGCCCTCAGCCGATTGCCTGTTGGCGGGTTGTTCAGCAATGCGCCAAGGCCGGGACTCAGGTCGGCGGCCTTGCTCAGGCGTGCGGTCTGGTCGTCGACGATCAGTTTGTTGCTGTCGGGGTATGCGATGGCATTGCCCTGGCCATCGAACAGCACGATTTCGGTATGGGGGGTTACAACGTGCTTGGCCAGCGTCGCGGACAGTTCCGCCAGGGTCAGGTCGGCGCCCATGATGGCGTGCTCGCCGCTGCGCCGGGCGAGGGTGGTGCCGACATTGCGGGTGGAGAAAAAGAGGTAGGGCTCGGTGGTGATCTGATCGCTGTCGCCGCGAGCGCTGGAGTACCAGGCGCGGGTGCGCGGATCGTAGGTGTCGTCGGGGTTGTCGTGACGGCTGAGGAGGTTCAGGTCCTGATCGAAAAACAATGACTGGGAATGCACCGGGCCGCGGTTTTGCTCGATGCTCCAGACTTGATAAACCGCCCTGTCCGGGGCCTTGAGCAGCGCTTTCAGGGCGGCGGTTCGCAGGGGGCGAACCATGAAGAAGTCACCGTTGTCGTAGCCCAGATACAGCGAGGCCAGGTCAGGATTGTCCTTGAGCGACTGGCTGAAGGGTTTGAGCAATGCCAGGCGCTGCTCCAGGTCAGGCGCCTGCGCCGCCGGGTTGAACACCAACAGGCTCAACAGATGGCGAATGGGCTCATAGGTGGCGTGCAGGTCCAGACGGACGTCCTGCTCGATGCGCTCGAAGAGCTTCTCACTACTGGACAGAATGATTTGCGTGGTTTGCCCATAGTTGAAAATGCCCAGCACCACGCCAGTCAGCAGCAACAGGAAGGTGAACATCACGCTGATATGGACGTGCAGGGGAAACCGTCGTTGATCCGGGCGCAGTGGGCTGGTCATTGCGGGTTCTCTCCATGATGTTTAACACACTGCTCAGCGACCAAGCATAGTTAAGGCTCCGTCATTCTGCTTTTGTCGTTTTGTCCAATTTGTTGCTGCAATGCCTGCTCCAGTTCAAGCATGGCGCGCTCCATGGCTTTGCAGCATTGCGCCACTTCGTCGTGATGGAAGACACCATGGCAGACCTGCTCAAGCGCCTCGCAGCTGTCCATCAAGCGGGTGGCCTGGACAATGCGCGCGGCGCCCTTGATTTTGTGGGCGACGTCGAGAAAAGCTTGCGGGTCTTTTGACCGGGATAATGCCCGCAGCGCTTGCAGGTCCTGGCGGTTACTGCTCTGCAGTTCGGTCAACAATCGCCTGTCCATCACAGGATTGCCACCGGTCAACAGGTGCAGCCCTTGCAGGCTGAAGGCGGGATCGCGAACGGGCAGTTTGATGCCGGCCACCCATTCGCTTAACGCGGTCAGCGTCAGTGGCTTGAACAGGCAGTCGTCCATCCCGGCTTGTTTGCAGCGCAGTAATTCTTCGGGCTGTGCGTTGGCGGTGAAGCCGAGCACGGTGCAGGGCGGTCGTTTCGAATGCTGTTCATGGCGGCGAATGGCGCGGGTCAGCTCGTATCCGTTCATGACCGGCATGTTGCAATCGACAATCACCAGATCGAACAGCCCGTTATTCCACGCTTCCAGTCCTGCTTCGCCGTCTTCTGCGACGCTGAATCGATGCCCCAGAAACTCCAGTTGCTGACACATCAGCAAGCGATTGGCCGGGTGATCGTCGACCACCAGAACGTTCAAGGGCATCGTCGTGTGGATGGGCACTTCGGCGGCTTTCGGCACCTGTTCGACGGGCACTGTGGCCAGGTGCAGCGAAACCCGAACCTGCGTGCCTACCCCCGGCTGGCTGCTCAAATGCAGGCTGCCGTCCATCATTTCGCACAGGCTTCGGCTGATCACCAGACCCAATCCGGCGCCGCCTCTGCCGGCCTGCCCGTGGTCATTGGCCTGGGCGAAAGGTTCGAACAGCCGTTGCTGATCCTGTTCGCTGATGCCGATGCCGCTGTCCTCAACCAGCAACAGCATCCGGATGTGCCCGGGCTCGGTGCCCGGGAGCAACTCAACAGTGATTCTGACCTCGCCTTGCTCGGTGAATTTAATGGCGTTGCTGACCAGATTCGACAGCACCTGCTTGAAGCGCATCGGGTCCAGCAGGACACCGACGGGCGGGTTGGCCGGGTTGAACTCAAGTCGCAGATCGAGGTTTTTCTGGCGGGCCAGCCCATCGAAGATCCTTGCCACCGAGCCGATGATTTCAAGCGGATTGACGCGTTGCGGGCTCAGGCTCAGGCGCCCGGATTCGATGCGAGCGATGTCGAGAATGTCCCCGATCAGTGCCAACAGGTCCTTCGCCGAGCTGTACGCCACGTCGATGGCCGGACGGTCCGGGTGGTTGCGATCGATCCGCTTCAGCGTCAGTTCGAGCATGCCGATGACGGCATTCATCGGGGTGCGGATCTCATGGCTCATGGTCGCCAGGAACGTGCTTTTGGCCCGGTTGGCTTCATCGGCGCGATCTTTCGCACAACGCAACTCGTCGAACAGCTGTCGCCGTTCAAGCAATTGATCGTTCAAGGCACGCTCAGCCGCCTGACGTTGTTTGATCTGACGACGCATGTAAGCGTTCCACGCAGCGGAAATCAGCAGCAGTACGCCGGCACCGATAACTATCTGATAGAACAACCGCTGGTAGTTGCGCCAGGTACTTTGCGACGACGCCGAATAGCCACGCCAACGGCTGTTGATGATGCCAAGCTCTTCCGGCGCGATGCTCAGCAGCGCCTTGTTGAGGATGGCGTTGAGTTCTTTGGCGTCTTGCCCGGTCGCCAGCGAGAACGCGGCCTGGCGGGTGCCGATGGTGGTGCTGATCTGAAGCGTGTGTTCAAAAAGACGCGATGACATGAAGTAGTTGGCGATCACCAGTGAGTTCACAGCACCTTCCGCTTTGCCTTCGGCGAGCAACTCGACCGCGCTGAAAGTGTCTGGCGTCTCTATCAGCTTGATTCGCGGGAACTCGCGACGCAGGTAATCCACCAGTGGATTGCCTTGGGCGATGGTCAGGCGCTTGCCTTGCAGTTGCTCAAGGTTGGTCGGGCTGTCGGAGGCTTTGCGCGTCAGCAGCACAAAGGAGTTTTGCAGATAAGGACGGGTGAAGTTCAGGGTCGTTTCACGTTCGGCGCTGGGGAGCAGGGCGGCGATCACGTCGGCCTGTTGGTCGTTGATCTGTTTGATCATCTCGTCGTCGCTTCGGCTGCGGCGGATGTCGAAGCGCAGACCGGTACGCAATCTGATCAGTTCGAGCAGGTCTGCGGTAACGCCGCGAAAGTTGCCATCGCTGTCGAAAAACGTCAGTGGTGCATAGGCTTCATTGACCACCACGCGCACCACGGGATGTTGCGCGAGCCAGCGTTCTTCGAGGTGGGTGAGCTGCAGTTTCTGGTCGGTGAGCAGAATGTCGCTGCCGGCACTCCAGCGTTCGGCAATGTTTTCCCGCTCGCTGGCGGGGATGGCCATGAGCATCGCGTTGATGATTGCGAGCAGCTCCGGGTTGTCTTTGTGCACGGCAAAACTGAATCCGTGGGCCTCGTGTTTGCCGAAGTTGGCCATGCGGATATTGTTCAGGTAACCCTTGTTGATCATGTAGTGGGTCGAAATGGTGTCGCCGAGGAAGACGTCAGCCTGATCGAAAGCCACGGCATTGATTGCATTCTGGTAGGACGGATAAGACGTGATAACGGCTTTGGGATACAGGGCCCTGACTTCCTCCAGCGGCAAATAGTGATACACCATGCTCAACCGCAGACCGGCGAGGCCGTCGGTCAGGGATCGGGTTTCTCCTTCCCGCGTCACCAGAACCGGCTGGTCCACGGCGTAGGGGGTTGAAAGCACAATATCGGCGTTATGAGCCTCGAAGCCATTGGCGGTGCCGAGCAGATCGACCTCACCTTTTTCGAGCGCCTTGATCGCAGCCCCCCGGGACGCGAAGCGCTGCACCTTGATCGGCAAACCGATGGCCTTGCCGAGGAGGCCCGCATAATCGGCGGTGAAACCTTCGTAATCCTGGCCGCTGACGGTCAGGTCGAAAGGTGGGTAGTCCGGCGCTGACGTGCCGAGAATCAGTTGCCGTTTACCGGTGATCCATTGTCGTTGTGCTTGATCCAGTTGGACGTCCAGGTGTCCGGCCGTTGAGCGACTGAGCAGGTTGTAGTGCTCGCTGGCAGGCTGTGCGGCAAGCGCCGAAGAGGTCAGGCATACGGCGGCCATGAGTAGCAGATAATCCTTTATGCGACTGGGCATCCTGTGTCTCACACCAATGCGTTACGTTTTGCCATCTCGATGAGTTCAACCAGGGACTTGGCTCTGAGTTTTTGCATGAGCCTTTTTTTGTAGGTGCTCACAGTCTTGTTGCTCAGAAACATGCCTTTGGCAATTTCCTTGTTGGTGCGGCCCTGGGCAAAAAGTTGCAATACCATCAGCTCTCGGTCGTTGACTGACTTGAACAGTTCCAGTTCTGCGCAGCGCACCTCATCGCCGCGAACAGGGTTCAGGGCCTGGCTCGGAAAGTAGTTGTAACCGGACAATACTGCTTTGATAGCACTCACCAGTTCACTCAGGTCTTCCTGTTTGCATACATAACCTGAAGCACCGGACTGCATGCAGCGAATACCGAAAAGTGTCGGGCACTGTGCAGTTAATACCAGTGTTTTAAGGGGGGTACTCATTGCGTTGAAGCGGGCGAGAACTTCGAGGCCATCCAGTTTCGGAATACTGATATCGAGAATGACCAGGTCGGGCATGCATTCGCGAACCATCTGCATGGCATCGACCCCATTGTCGGTTTCGCCGACGACTTTGTAGCCTTCGTGCTCCAGCAACATTCGGACGGCAAGACGGATGACGGGGTGATCGTCGACAATAAAAACGGAGTTCATAATCAAATCCCATACGAGCTCTAATAAAGCGCGCACCTTAGCTCAGATAGTTGAGGGGACGCATGAACTGACGGACCACAAGCAGCAATATAGGAAAAATCCTACAAACGAATAGGAAAGGGGCTACGAATCAACTAGGTTTTTAATGAGGATGGCTGGAAGTTGCGTGTGATCAGTCAGTCTGTTGGAAGTTTTTGTTTGTTGTTTTCAAGTTGTGTATTGATAAACAGTTGTCGCAGTTGTGCTGTTTTCATAATAAGGCCAAGGTCAATAAGTTTCTGAATTCGGATTGTTTCAAGGGTTTGATCAAATAGCCAAGTAAGGGGAGCTCGTGTTCGTTGGCTGTTTTCTCAAGTTCATCAAGTTCTGTACAACTCAAGCTGCTTAACAGTATGGCCTGCCTGATCATTCCTCGCTGGCTGGCGAACTGGACAAGATCAAGTCCGGGAAGGTCGGGCAAACATTGATCGCACAATAGAAGATCGAACGGTTGCACAGCCCTGAACATTTGCTGCAACGCGCCTTTGGCACTGTCGGTGGTGGTCAGTTGAGTGAAGCCGTAACTTTCAAGCAGGTACTGAGTTGCCCTGAGTTGAAAGGGATGATCTTCCACCAGCAGGATGCGCAGGTCGTCTTTGAACATGGAGTTATTCACGCTTCGTCTCTGGGGCGCGTGATTATTTCGCGAGTATTCCGAGTAATCGATCAGCTTGCTCGACGTGAGGTGTAGGGCGATTCAGCGAACGTTGAGTGCACTTGGGCGTTGGGAGGCTGATCAGCCATTTCAGGCGGCGTAATGGCTGATCTGCCTTCTCTCATCAGTGGCTCGAACGACCGGTCATCTCCAGGGCCATTTCGCTGGCATAGCTGTCGGTCATGCCGGCGATGAAGTCAATCATGCGCAGGAACGACGTGTGCAATGGCCCGTGAGGGTCTGGCGCGTTGTTACCCAGCAAATCGAGGATGCGACGGCTCTTGAACGAAGGCGTCCGACCGTTGTGCTGTTCCAGCGCTGCGCCGCAGAAGGCATTGAGAAGAATTTCCAGCGTGGTATAGGCACCGATTTCGTGCAGGGTCTTGCGCTTGTCCTGAAAGATTTTCTTGCGCGCCATGTCCTTGGCATTCAGTACGCAACGCTTGGCCGGACCGTGCATGTGTTCCACCAGATCACCGGGCAGTGTACCGGCCAGCAATGCATCCTGTTGCTCGACAAAAGCGCGGGCGGCGGCGTTGGTCAGGTGTTCGATGGCTTTGCCGCGCAGGATCGCCAGTTTGCGTCGCCGCGAGTCCCGCGGACCGAGCTGGCGATAGGTTTCCGGCAGATCGTCGCCGACCAGGTCCAGCAACAGGGACTCGACTTCAGCGTACTCCAGCAACTCCATTTCCAGACCGTCTTCCAGATCGATCAGCGCGTAGCAGATGTCATCGGCGGCCTCCATCAGATAGACCAGCGGATGGCGGGCCCAGCGTTGCTCTTCGAGTTGCGGCAGGCCGAGTTTATGAGCGATCTGCTCCAGCAGCGGCAGCTCACTCTGATAGCAGCCGAATTTGTGCTTCTTGTAACCCAGCGAATCGGCGTGCATGGCCGTCCATGGGTATTTCAGGTAAGTGCCCAGCGTGGCGTAGGTCAGCCGGGTACCGCCATCGAACTGATGGTACTCAAGCTGCGTGAGCACCCGGAAACCTTGGGCGTTGCCTTCGAAGTTGAGGAAGTCATTGCGTTCGGCTTCGCTCATTGCATCCAGCCAGCCGCGGCCGGCAGCCTGTTGGAACCAGTGACGGATCGCATCTTCGCCGGAGTGGCCGAACGGCGGATTGCCGATGTCGTGGGCCAGGCAAGCGGATTGCACCACCATGCCCAGATCACTGGGTTCGCACCAGTCGGGCAGGGCGCTGCGGATGGTTTCACCGACACGCATGCCCAGCGAGCGGCCGACGCAACTGACTTCCAGCGAGTGGGTCAGGCGCGTGTGGATATGATCGTTGCTGGTGACCGGATGGACCTGGGTCTTGCGTCCGAGGCGGCGAAACGCTCCCGAGAAAATGATGCGGTCGTGGTCTTTGTGGAAAGGGCTGCGGCCGAGTTCTTCCGGGCTGTGCAGCGGCTTTCCGAGGCGTTCGCGGGTAAGCAGGGTTTGCCAATCCAAGGCTGATTCTCTCCGTCAGGTGACTGATGCCTTTAGCTTCCCGGTTCGCGTCAGGACCTGCAAGCGGAACTACAGACCCGCGGCGTCGATATCGATGAGCAGCAGTCGCTCGCCGGTGGCGAAAAATTGCCCGGCGGTGAGGCAGTACTGGTTGCTGGTGGCGTCGCGGTAAGTGTTGGAAAGCGTCAGTCGGCGCTCATCCCAACCCTCCGCCAGCAAATGATAAAAGTACGGACGCCATGACCAGTTATGGCCCAGGTAGCGATCGTCGGCTTCCCAGCCACTGTTGCGCCATTCGAGGTTGGGCGTCAGTTGGGTGCCGTGGCGGTCGCATTGATAGAAACGCAAGAGCCAGGGAAAGGCGTCCAATTGTGGCAATGCGCTCAGCGGCGCGCGGGCCTGGGCCCAGGCTTGCAGAATCGCCATCAGCTCGCAAAGTTGCTGGCGCATGATCATCAGGCGACCGCGCTCAGCCAGTTTCTGCTGTACGTAGCGCTGACGCAGCTGGGCGAAGCGCTCGACGAAGGCGTCGGTGGCAAAGAAGTCAGCCTGCGCGCGGGCAAACAGAAAACCCTGCACATAGCGCGATCCGCACTCCAGGGCAAAATTCAGTTGAGCGTCGGTTTCCACCCCTTCGGCAATGATCCAGCAGCCGGTTTTCTCCGCCATTTGCGCCAGGGCCTTGACCACGTCGCTGCTGGGACCGCCCAACGCCGCGGCCTGGAACAGTCGCATGTCGAGCTTGAGAATGTCCGGTTGCAGGGCCAGCACGCGATCAAGCTGTGAGTAACCGGCACCGAAATCATCGATGGCGATTCGCGCACCGGCGTGTCGGTATCGCGCCACCACGTCAGCCAGACGCTGGATGTCGCCGCCCAGTTCGGTGATCTCGAACACGATTCGCTGCGGGTCGACGCCGTGCCGGCTCAATTGCTTGAGGCTCGGCAGTGCCTGGTCCGCACGCAAGCGACTGATCCAGCGCGGTGACATGTTCAGGCTGAGAAACCACTCCGGGGGCGCTTCATGCAAACGACTCAGGGCGTTATCGCGGATCTGGCGGTCCAGGCGACGCAGGGCGATGGCGGGTGTTCTCGGGTCGGCGAACAGTGGACCCACCGAGGCCAATTGACCGTCGGCCTGACGCAGTCGGCCCAGTGCTTCGACGCCGGCGATACGGCCGGTGGCGGTATCGATGAACGGCTGAAAGCAGGCGAGCGGTTGCCCGTCGATCACGAGGCCTCCTTAGTAAGGTCTTGTTTTTGGATTAAACCTGATGCCGGGTAGGCGCGCAGGTTTGAACCCCTCGATAAAGAGGTTCATCCCGGAGATGTTGCAAGAATGCAGCCAGCTAGTGACTTCAGTGTTTGGGCGAGTTGCCTTGCAGAATCAGCTTGATCAGCGGCCCCAGCGTGGTGCCTAGCCGAACCAGTCGGGTCAGGCTGCTGACGCCACCGCTTTTGGCGCCCTTGCCGGTCAAAAAGCCCAGCAGGGTCACGGCCGCTACGCCCCAGAGCGGGGCGTGCTTGATGCCGAAGCCGTCTTGCAGGTTTTGCGTCATCCCGCGCACACGTTGCAAGGGGTGCAGCAGTTGCGCGGATTCGTGACGGATTTCCTGGCGATGCATCTCCATGCGCAGACGGATCAGCGCCTTGCGCATTTCCGTGCGCGAGCTGTTGTGAGGCAGTTCAGGCAGGCTCATGGCAGCAGGCGCTCCCGATCGTTGGCCAGTTCTTCCAGGGTGCCATTGAAAGGCGAGGACTCATCGAAAACCGCTGCTCTCAAGCGCATCGCGCAGAAGATGGCCGCGAGGGTATAGAACACGCAGAGCCCGATGATGGCGGGCAGACGATAGGTGTCCCAAAACAGGATCAACACCAGCGTCGACAACCCCACCAGCAACAGCAAGGCAAACACCAGCGCCAGGCCTGCGAACAGCAGCAGGCTGACGGTGCGGGCTTTTTGTTCCTGCAATTCGATGCCGAACAGTTCGACATGGCTGTGCAGCAGTCCAAGGAAAGCGGCACCCAGGCGCCGCGATGAGGAGCTTGGGCCCGTCTCGGACGAGCCGGATTCACCGATCGCCATAATCAGCGCCGTGTTGCCAGCAGACCGATCAGGAAACCCACGCCGGCCGCGATCCCGACCGATTGCCATGGGTTGGCCTGAACATAGTCTTCAGTGGCGGTGACGGCGGCCTTGCCGCGTTCGCGCAGGGAGTCTTCAGTCAGTTTCAAGGTTTCGCGTGCACGCAGCAGGCTGTCGTGGATCTGTTCGCGCAACTCATCCGCCTGATCACCGGCCAATGTGGCGGTGTGTTCCAGCAACCGCTCGGTGTCGCTGACCAGAGTCTGAAAGTCGTTCATCAGGATTTCTTGAGCAGTCTTTGCCTTGATGCTGGCCATTGGTGATCTCCGTAAGTGGCTTCTGTTGCGTTCGAGTATGAGCCTTGCGCGAAGGTTCAGTACAAATGACTGGTACAACTTTTGCTATGTCGTGGTGCGTCAGCCCGCGTGTTTGCGCTGTTGCTGGGCAAGAATCGAGCAAAACCTTATCTCAAATAATGAAACCTCGCGCAAAGGTTCCAACCTTGTGCGCCAAAGTGACTCATCGGGATCAATGGACTGATCCGGCGAAGTTGCAACTTGGTGCATGAATTGTCTGCGTGAACTGCTTTGGTGCTTTTTTCGCCTTCAGGTCTGCCAACTCCATGGAAAATCTGCAAAGCGCTGTGGACAGTCTGGTCCATAGCTCCAACACGTTGTTCATTCTGATCGGTGCAGTCATGGTCTTGGCCATGCACGCCGGCTTTGCCTTTCTCGAAGTCGGCACGGTTCGACAGAAGAACCAGGTCAACGCCTTGTCGAAGATCCTCAGCGACTTCGCCATTTCGACCCTTGCCTACTTCTTTATAGGCTATTGGATCTCCTACGGGGTCACCTTCATGCAACCGGCGGCGGTGATCAATGCCGATCATGGTTATGGCCTGGTGAAGTTTTTCTTTCTGCTGACGTTCGCCGCAGCCATACCGGCAATCATTTCCGGCGGCATCGCCGAGCGCGCCCGGTTCGTTCCGCAGTTGTGTGCGACGGCGTTGATCGTGGCGTTCATCTATCCCTTTTTCGAGGGCATGATCTGGAACGGCAACTTTGGCTTGCAGGCCTGGTTGCTGGCGCGCTTTGGTGCCAGCTTCCATGATTTCGCCGGTTCGGTGGTGGTCCATGCCATGGGCGGCTGGCTGGCATTGGCGGCGGTGTTGTTGCTCGGGCCGAGGCAAGGTCGCTATCGCGAGGGACGCCTGGTGGCGTTCGCACCGTCGAGCATTCCCTTCCTGGCCCTGGGCTCGTGGATTCTCATCGTGGGCTGGTTCGGTTTTAACGTGATGAGCGCGCAAACCTTGCAGGGCGTCAGCGGGTTGGTCGCGGTGAACTCGCTGATGGCCATGGTGGGCGGCACCGTGGCGGCGCTGATCGTCGGGCGCAATGACCCGGGCTTTCTGCATAACGGTCCGCTGGCCGGGCTGGTGGCGATCTGCGCCGGTTCCGATCTGATGCACCCGGTCGGCGCGCTGGTGACCGGCGCCATCGCCGGGGCGTTGTTTGTCTGGTGCTTTACCGCTGCGCAAGGCAAATGGCACATCGATGACGTATTGGGTGTCTGGCCGTTGCACGGTCTGTGCGGTGTCTGGGGCGGGATCGCCTGTGGCATTTTCGGTCAGAGCGCACTGGGTGGCCTGGGTGGGGTGAGCCTGATCAGTCAGTTGATCGGAACCTCCCTCGGGGTGGTCGTGGCGCTGGCCGGCGGCTTCACCGTGTATGGCGTGATCAAGGCGTTCCATGGCCTGCGCCTGAGTCAGGAAGAAGAGTATTACGGCGCGGACCTGTCGGTGCACAAGATCGGCGCCGTGAGCCAGGACTGAGTCAGGTTTCTTCATCGTCGGCACCGGGATAAAAACCGTGCAGCAGGCGATAGCGGTCATGCCGTATCTGGTCGGCCCGCTCTTGGACCTGATGCGCGGGTATACCCAGCATAATCAGCGCGTGGGAGGCGAGCATCAGGCTCGACTCCAGCAATTCGGGCACGACTTCGCTGGCGCCGGCTGCTTTCAACTCGGCCAGTTGGCTGTCGTCCCGAGTGCGAACCAGGATTGGAACGGTCGAGTTTAATCGGCGCGCCTCCTGGAGAATCAGTAACGCGATATCGGCCTGGTCCACGGCAATCACCAGCAGCCTGGCGCGCGCCAGTCCTACCGCCAGCAGCAGTTCACCGCGTCGTGAGTCGCCATAGTGCACACAGGTTTCACCCACGGCGGCTTCCTGGACACGCACCGGATCGGTGTCCAGCGCGATATAGGGCTGCAGCGCATTGCGCAGCGCTCGCCCGATCGACTGACCGACGCGACCATAGCCACAGATCACCACATGGCTGTGCAATCCGGCGTTAAGCGCGCTTATTTCGTCGAGTTTGGCTTCTTCGTTGGGCTTGCGGTGCAGACGCGTTGCGATGCGGGGCGCGGAACGCAGCAACAGTGGCGTCAGCAGCATCGAGCAGAAAGTCGCGGCCAGCAGCAGCCCGCCGAGGTCGGCGGGCATCATTTTGTTTTGTTGCATCAGGGCCATCAACGCGAAGCAGAACTCGCCGCCCTGGGCCAACGCCAGGCCGCTGCGCCAGGCGGTTTCGACATCGCTGCCGCGCCATTTGACCAGCAGCGCGACCACGCAGCCTTTGATCAGCAGCAAGCCGAGGGTCAGACCGAGGATCAGCAGGCTGTGGCTGGCGAATAACTGCAGGTCGATCAACATGCCGATGCTGACGAAAAACACCCCGAGCAGAATGTCGCGGAACGGACGGATATCGGCCTCGATTTGATGGCGGTAATGACTTTCCCCCAGCAGCATGCCGGCGAGAAACGCCCCCAGGGCAGGGGAGAGACCGAGCAGGTGAGTCAGCCAGGCGGTCAGCAGCACAATGACCAGCGCCAGCAGCACAAACAGCTCGGCGGAGCGGGCCGCCGCCACTTCATGGAACAGCCGCGGCAGCAACCAGCGGCTGGTCAGCAATAGCCCGACGAACAGCACAACGGTCTTGCCGAGCGTCACAGGTAACGCCCAGTACCAGGCCTGATCGCTGTTCCCGGCGAACACTGGCACCAGGGTCAGCAGCAACACCGCCACGACGTCCTGGAACAGCAGCACCGCAATGGCGTTCTGGCCGTGGCTGCTGAAAATCTCGCCGAGACTGCCCAGCTCCTTGCTGACAATGGCGGTGGACGACAGCGACAGACCGGCACCGAGCAGCAGCGCAGGGGTTACCGACATGCCGAGCAACATCAGCACCCCCCCAAGCAATGTCGCGGTGACCAGTACTTGCAGGCCGCCCAGCCGGAACACCACGTGGCGCAATGCGAGCATTTTCGTCAGGGAAAACTCCAGCCCGAGGGAGAACAGCAGGAACACCACGCCCAGCTCGGCGAGGTCGGGCAACTCCTCGCTTTCATTGACCCAGTTGAACGCGGTCGGCCCGATCATCAACCCCACGCACAAATAGCCCAGCACCGGTGGCAGGCGCAGGCGCTGGAACAGTGCAATAACCACCAGAGAGGAGGCGAGGATGATCAACAGGTTGGCGAACACAAAAAACTCCGGTCAAGGTGCGAATTACTCAAGCGTAGAGGCAAAAAAAGCCGCGAGCATCGCGCAAGTGACATTGCGCTTGAGTGATTTGAGTCAGGGAGTTGCCGAAAACTTTGGAAATGCGCCGTTGCCAAGGCGCCTGAGTCATTGGCTCGACTGCTTCTTATAGCGGGCCTAGAATAAACGCTCACTTTACCGGGTTCTGTGCTCATGCCTCCTGAATGTCAGCTTTTCGGCACCCTTGGGTGCCATCTTTGTGAAGTGGCCGAAGCCATGCTGATGGAATTTGTCGAGCGCGGTCTGCTGGTCGAGCTGGTGGATATCGCAGAGAACGAATCATGGTTCGAAGCTTACAGTTTGCGCATTCCGGTGTTACGGCGAGTCGATACCGGCGCTGAGCTGGGTTGGCCATTCAGTGCCGACCAGGTCGTGGCGTTCCTGCGCTGACCTCGACATTTTTCTCGATTCCCATCTGTCGCTGTTCTCGTTTCGGTCATTGGCGAAATGCAGGTTATTCGGTTACTGTATGTGCATACAGTTATTCCGATCACCTGCCGTGTTCTCTTTATTGCGGATTCAGGCAGGCGATCCCGGAAGTCAGAGGGATGAATCTTGGTCAATGTCGAACAGTTGAAGAACAGCGTGAACCGGATGTCGGTGGACGTAGTGCGTGAGGCCGTCCACGAGTTGCGTCTGGATGGCCTGGTCACGGAAGGAAAAACGCCGTTCAATAAGCTGCATTTCAATACCTGTTTCGCTGAAATCGAAGCATTGTTCCAGCGCGCGGGTTATCACCGGCAGCTGGACGTCGTGGGCTATCAGGGCTTGTTGTACGCACTTTACGATCCGGGTCGCTGGGAGGCGGTCGATGTGTTGCGCTGGCTCAAGGAGTTCACTGAAGCGGCGGCGCGCACGCAGTCGATTCCGGCCTGAGGATTCTCTGCTAGGTTCGGTCCGGCCTCTGTTGGATAATGCCGCCCTGCATTGAGGGTCAGAACTTCCGTATGTCCACTTCATCTTTTTCTGCTGCGCACAGCCAGGCCAGTACGCTCTACTTGCCGCCCGGCCCGTGGCAGACCGTACTTGAATGCCTGTGCGAGCACTTCAGTGCCATCGGTCGCGAGCAATGGCTGGACCGAATCGCCCGTGGTCGGGTCCTCGACGGGCACGGTGCGCCAATCGCCCTTGATCTTCCTTACAAGGAAGGCCTGCGGATTCACTACTTTCGGGAAGTGCCGGACGAAAAGCCGATCCCTGTGGTCGAGTCGATTCTGTACGCGGACGAGCACCTGGTGGTGGCTGACAAGCCGCATTTCCTGCCTGTGACGCCAGCCGGTGAATATGTCGAGCAGACGCTGCTACGACGGTTGATCCGTCGGCTGGATAACCCGCACCTGGTACCGTTGCATCGCATTGATCGGCATACGGCGGGGCTGGTGCTGTTTTCAGCCAATCCCCAGAGCCGTTCCGCGTATCAGTCGTTGTTTCCAACGCGGCAGATCGAAAAGCGCTACGAGGCTATTGCCAGGGCATTGCCGGAACTGACCTTTCCCTTGGTCCACAAGAGTCGGCTCGTTGATGGCGAGCCTTTCTTTCGCATGCAAGAGGGGCCGGGCGCCAGCAATACCGAGACGGCTGTCGAGGTCAGGGAGAAGAACGGCGATCTCTGGCGATATGCGCTTTACCCGGTGACAGGCAAGAAACATCAGTTGCGGGTGCACATGACGGCTTTGGGGGCCAGCATCTGCAATGACCCGTTCTATCCGCAAGTGCTCAAGGATGTCGAAGACGACTATGCCAATCCGTTGAAGTTACTCGCACAAGGGCTTCGGTTTGTGGACCCGGTCACGGGTGAGGAAAGAGACTTCGAAAGCGCTATCACCCTGCAATGGTGATGGCCGTTCTTCAGCCACGAAAAAGCCCGCATAAAGCGGGCTTTTCTGTATCCGGTTGGTGCCGCAAAGATTACAGCTCTTTGACGGTACGAACTTGATCCTTGTTGACGCGGGTTTGTTTGCCGTCCAACTGTTCAAATTCGTAGAAACCCGATTCCTTATCGTATTTTGGCGAGTCTACAGCCTGGATTTCGCGACCATCATTCAAGGTGATCACTGCAGGCGATGCGCAACCGGCAAGGGTAGCGAGGCCGAGTGCGAGCATGAAAGCGGCGAGGGTCCGTTGAGTCATGTGTGTGTCTCCGAATATGAATTCTTTTAGTAACTGAGCTTGAGACGTTCGCGACACGCGCAAGTTCATTCTCGTGTCAGTCTGACACAGTGTTGTGGGCACTTAACAGTTCCGGTGTATTGAGGTTGGCCAGGCGAGGATCGTTGTCGGGGCATTGCAGCGCCGTGGCGCCCAGTTTGCGCATGAGGCGCCCCGGGCTGCGTTCGCCGTCATTCCAGGCACTTTCGAACGCTTCTCGCAGGGCAACCGGAATGATGCACAACAAGGGTTCCCAGTGTCCGTCATGGCGCAGCATCAGCGGTTTGTCCGGATGCTCGCTGGCGGTTTCGCGCATGCTGTGGAGCAGCGCGGCATCGATGCGCGGTACGTCACAAGGCAATACCAGCAGATGCGCATGACGAGCGGCCTTCAGGCCTGCACGCATGCCAGCCAACGGACCGGGGAAATCGCCTTCGTCGTCATGGACCAACAGGTCGGCGTAGGGCGCATACTTTTCCAGGTTCCTGTTGCAGGAGATGATCAGGTCATCGCTCAACGGACGGGTCTTGCGATGCAAATGCGCGATCAGTGGCTCGCCGTGCCACTCGATCAGCCCTTTGTCCTGACCGCCCATGCGTTGGCCGCGCCCCCCTGCCAGGAGCAGAATGGAACAGGGTGGCAAATGTGTATTCGAGGTCATGGCAGGTCTCCATGGGGGCGGCGAAAAAAGGAGGCGCTGTGATATAACACCGGGCTGTTTCTCCTACAACTGGACGAGCCTATGAAAGCCAAGGCTGATGTACCTTTCGCACCGCTCAACATCGCGGTGCTGACTGTCAGCGATACCCGTACTCTGGAAACCGACACGTCAGGCCAGGTCTTCGTTGACCGCTTGATCGCTGCTGGCCATAACCTGGCCTCTCGGGTTCTGCTCAAAGATGACCTCTACAAAATCCGCGCGCAAGTCGCCAACTGGATTGCCGATGATGTGGTGCAGGTTGTCCTGATCACGGGTGGTACGGGATTCACCGGGCGCGACAGCACGCCCGAAGCGGTGAGCTGCTTGCTGGACAAGCAGGTCGATGGATTTGGCGAGCTTTTCCGGCAGATATCGGTGGCGGATATTGGCTCCTCCACTGTTCAGTCCCGCGCCTTGGCCGGTTTGGCCAATGGCACGCTGGTCTGCTGCTTGCCCGGCTCGACCAACGCTGTGCGAACCGGTTGGGACGGTATTCTCGCTGAGCAACTGGATTCGCGGCACCGCCCATGCAATTTCGTGCCTCATCTGAAACAGGCGCAGCCCTGTGAATCCCGTGGGTAAGCCAGGCAAGACAGGCAGCCTGATGGCTGTCGAAGTCGCACTGGCGCGCTTGCTGGAAATGGCTGAAGCCACGCCGATTCGTGAGCGTGAGCGCCTGCCCCTGGCGCAGGTTGAGGGTCGTGTTTTGGCCGATGACCTGATCTCGACGCTTGATCTTCCTCCGTGGCCCAACAGCGCAATGGATGGTTATGCGTTGCGCGCGGCCGACTGGACGGGAGAGCCGTTGGTGGTCAGCCAGAAGGTTTTTGCAGGCAATGCTCCGCCGCCTTTGACGCCCGGCACCTGTGCGCGAATCTTCACCGGTGCGCCGGTTCCTGCTGGGGCCGACTGCGTCGAGATGCAGGAAAACGCTGAAATCCAGGTGGATGAACGAGTCCGTTTCACCGAAGCCCTGGCGCCAGGACAAAACATCCGGCCACAAGGCCAGGAAACTACCGTCGGTGAACTGATTCTGCCAGCCGGCACGCGGCTTGGGCCAATTGAGCAGGGCTTGGCTGCGTCACTGGGATGCGCAGAGCTGGAGGTGATTCGCAAAGTTCGCGTCGCCGTTTTGTCCACCGGTGATGAATTGGTTGAACCGGGTAAGCCGCTGGGACCTGGTCAGATCTACAACAGCAATCGTGTGTTGCTCTGCAGCTGGTTGCAGCGATTGGGTTGTGAGGTGATCGACGCCGGTATTCTTCCAGATGACCTCGAGACCACTCGTGCCCGTCTTGCCAGTTTGGCAAGCGTCGATCTGATCCTCTCGACCGGTGGCGTATCGGTGGGTGAGGCGGATTTTCTGGGCATTGCCTTACGGGAGGAGGGCGAGCTGACATTGTGGAAGCTCGCTATCAAACCGGGAAAACCGCTGACCTTCGGACATTTTCGTGGTGTTCCGGTCATTGGTTTACCCGGTAACCCGGCGTCGACCCTGGTGACCTTTGCCTTGTTGGCAAGGCCCTATCTATTACGCCGCCAAGGCGTAAAAGTGGTTGAGCCGCTGAAATTTCAGGTGCCGGCAGGGTTTAACTGGTCCAAAGCCGGCAGTCGACGCGAGTACTTGCGTGGACGTCTGGAAAACGGCCGGGCGATCATCTACAAAAATCAGAGTTCAGGTGTACTGCGCAGCGCAGCCTGGGCCGATGGTCTGGTTGAAGTGCTGGAGGATCGCACGCTGATCGAAGGTGACAGTGTGTCTTTCATCCCGCTGAGCGAAGTTCTGGGCTGATACTTGCCTCACGCTGGCCACGCAAACCCGGTTGATCGAACCGGGTTTTGCGTTGATGGCTGACGCTTAGTGTGCGATGAGTGCCACGACCTGGTCGAAACGACTGTTGGCGATCCAGCCCAGAAGGCCGAGCACCACGGCTGTGCCACCGGCGGAATAGGCAAGCCGGTGTTTGATCGATTTCACGTCACTGCGGACTTCATCCATGTCTCTTCGGATGTATTCGAGGTGAGTTTCCAGTTCGACGACGCGAGGTTCCATTTCGGCTTCTCCTGTGGGTTTTGCACTTTTATTGAATTCGGCTTGTTGTTTGGCCCGTCTTTCCGCGAGTGGTGCAACCGGGATGCCCGGTAACCTGATGTCATTGCTTTGCATGGTACGTCCCTGTAATTCCTGCTGATGACTGATAAACCGCAGCCACCAAGGTGTACCAATCAAAGGGGTGGGTCAATTGAGCCGATTCCTCAGGTTTTGTAAGAAAAAATCCCGCCTTGTAGGACCTCAATCCCGGACTCCTTGAAATAATTCAGTTTCCTGCGACTTTTATGGTGCGCATCGCGGTCAACATCTCCCATACGGAATGCAAACATGGGGGTGATCACAATGAGCGAACGCAAGGCACTGTTGATTCTGCATGGCAAGCAGGCGCTCAACGAGGAGGTTCGTGCGGCGGTCGAGGGCAAACGCGCACAAGGTTGGGAGTTGGCTGTTCGATTGACCTGGGAGGCCGGCGACGCACGGCGCCTGGTGGATGAGGCTCTGGCCGCGGGCTACAGGCAGGTCATCGCTGGGGGCGGTGATGGAACGTTGCGTGATATTGCCGAGGCCATGGCTGCGCAGTCGACGCAGGCCAGCCTGGTGCTGATGCCGTTGGGAACCGCCAACGATTTCGCGCGCGCTGCGGGTGTGCCTCTGGAGCCCGCCAAAGCCTTGAATCTTCTGGAAACTGAACCGTGTGCCATCGACCTGGGAGAGGTCGGTGGGCAGGTGTTTCTGAATATGGCCACGGGTGGCTTCGGCAGTCAGGTCACGGCCAACACCTCAGAGGAATTGAAGAAAGTGCTCGGAGGTGCGGCCTACCTGTTCACGGGGTTGTCACGTTTCAGCGAGTTGCATGCGGCCTATGGCGAGCTGCATGGCCCGGATTTTCAGTGGAGTGGCGAGCTGCTGGCACTGGGCATCGGCAATGGCCGTCAGGCGGGCGGTGGTCACGTGCTGTGCCCACAGGCGCTGGCGGATGACGGTCTGCTGGATATCAGTATTCTGCCTGCACCGCAGGAAGTGGTGGGTACGTTGAAAAGCTTGCTCGCCGACGGCTTCGGTATCGACAGCATGTTTGTGCGCGCCCGTCTGCCATGGGTCGAGATCAAGGTCTCGGAAGGTCTTTACATCAATCTCGATGGTGAACCACTGGAGGGCGACAGCTTGCGTTTCTCGGCGCGCCCGGCAGCACTGCGGGTACATTTGCCCGAGGACTCGCCGCTGCTGAGCGTTCCGGCAATGATCAATCGTCCAGACTGATGATCTGCTCGCGCACGGCGAACAGCACCAGGCCTGCCACGTCGTAAATCTGCAAGCGCTTCATGATTTGCGAGCGGTGGGTTTCGACCGTCTTGATACTCAAACCCAGGCCATTGGCGATTTCCCGGGTGGATTTTCCGCGAACAATCAGCCGCAGGATTTCCAGCTGACGTGCCGTCAGGTTGTGCGAGTCCGCGGGTTCCGGCTGATGTTTCTGATTACGGGTCAGCGCCTGGTTGATGACCGTATGGGCGATGGCCGGGCTCAGGTAGCGTTCGTTGTTGCGCAGGGCTTCCAGGGCATGTTCGAGTTCGGTGGCCGTGGTGTCCTTGAGCAGGTAACCGTGGGCGCCGGATTCCAGAGCTTGCATGATGAGCGCCGGGTCGGTGTGCATCGACAGAATCAGCACCTTGCTTTGCGGGCGCACGCGCTTGAGGCGCTGCAAGGCTTCAAGGCCACCGGTTTCCTTCATGGAAATATCCAGCAGCACGATATCCGGGGACAGATGCTCGACCATTTCGAGCAGCTGCGAGCCGTCATTGGCCTCGCCGATGACGGCGTAGCCGGGAATATCCAGCACCAGAGCGCGCACGCCAGCCCTGATAAGCGAGTGGTCATCCACCAGAAGTAAGTTACAAGTCAACGCATAACCTTATTCGTACTGGCCCGTTCGAGCGCACGTGGCGCCCAGGGGAAGAGAGCTTCGATTTGAGTACCTTTGCCCGGTTCGCTGGTGACGGTCAATGTACCGCCCAGTTGATCGATACGTTCCGACATTCCGGCCATTCCGCGCTGGCCCTCACGACCCGGATCCGTCGCCGGCGCGAAACCCAGGCCGTCGTCGCTGATCAACAGCGTCAAGCCTTGAGGCTGGCGTTGCAGGCGGACCAACAGATTTTTCGCCTCGGCGTGGCGCAGTATGTTGGTCACCGCTTCCTGGGTGATTCGAAAGGCGGCCACTGCCATTTCTTCGGGGATGCCGGTCAAGCGTGAATGGCATTCCAGGCTCCAGTTCACCGTCGTATTGCCCAGTGTCTTGAGCAAATGCGCTCGCAGGCTGGCTTCCAGCCCCAGGCTGGTCAACTGTCTGGGGTTGAGGATGGCCGATACGTCACGCACTTTGGTCAGGGTTTCTTCCAGCGTGTCGCAGAGCGCCGCGCATTGCTCTTGCAGTTCTTCGGGCATTCGGCGTCTGAGCCAATCACTTTGAAGTTTTGCCGCGGTCAATAACTGGCCAATATCGTCATGCAGTTCACGACTGAGTCGATGGCGTTCGTTCTCCTGAACCTTCAATAAACGGTCGGCGAGCTCTTGAGGCTCGAACTTTATCGACTTGCGCGACAGGCGATGCTGCACCCAGACGCACGTCAGCGCTGCAATATTGAGCAGCAGCAGACTTAGCGGCAAGCGTGTGGACAGGCCATAGATCAGCAGGCTGCCGAGCGCCGAGCAGGTACACAACAAAAGCGTGAACCGACGCGCGTTTACTCGGGAGGGGGGCCACATGGTGATTGACTTGAGGCTGGCGTACATAACGGATGGAGCCAATGGATGTTCGCTGCGGGCAGACCGGTCTAATGGACTGACGGGTCTCTGTCTGAGTCACTCTGCCATTAATTGACGTCAACTAATGGTCGGCATAATACCACTTAACATACCGTTGGTCGCGTTCGGTATATATGTCTATAGAGTCAGGAAATAAAGGTTTTGGACGATAGTTCCACAATGGAAAAGTTTATCGGCAGGAAGGGAATAGTTACTTGTATCGGGCTGTCGTTGACAGGCATGAAATATTCAATTGCGACATGAGCGTGATCAAGTTACAGAGTGACATCTTGGCAATATGAATACGAACCGCGGCGTTATTATCGGGTGAAATTAAGCCTGCCGTTCCGTAAAGGAAACGAGCCGGAACGGTTTGGAATTAACCGGTGGCTGAAACTGGTTTTGCCCGACCTGGTAGGCAAAGGCTTCGATCAATGAGGTTTGTTCACTGTCGTCGAGGCTGAGTTGGCCGGTGGTCTGATCGATCAGTTCGAGTTGCCAGGCCATCAATGTGAAGCAGTCTTTCAACGCATCCAGCGCCTGAGCATGCAGGTCGACGTGGTTTTGGGCATGGTTCAGCAGGCCATGAATGTGCAGCGAAAACTCCGAAACGGCGACCAGGGCGAGGGCATCGGCCTTGTTGGCCAGCTTGAGCAGGGTACTGAGCATGCATTCGATGGCGTCCTTGTCATTGCTGATCAGTTGCAAATGACTCAGGCACTCCTCGGATTTGGCCAGGAGTGTTTCAGCTTCGGCGAGAAACTCCGGGAACCGTTTGGCCCACTCGTTACGGTCGTTCGGCATGCTTATCTCCACAACGTCATGTCAAATGAGGGAATGTCGTGTGTGTCAGCGAGAATGATCTGCGCCATGGCGTTGCCGTGCCGTCGTGAGATCGCGCTCCAGCCGGGCTGTCTGCAGGCGGAGGAGTTCAAGAGGGTGGATGGCCACTGACCTGCGATCGCACACAAAAGCCTGACTCCGTTCATGCAATGAGAATGGCGTCACATTAATGGCTATTGGATATTGCGAATATCAGGTTGGGCCTGATTGTTACTAGGGGAATCCCTTACGCACGGGAACCTAATGGACGAAACAGGGTCGCGCCGCAGGGAGTGAAGCAGATGAAGTGATGGCGTCAGTAAAGCATGATGTTAATGTGACATCAATGCCTGAGCGTGGCATTTTGCGTCGGGGTCAAGGTCCTGAAAAAACAGCCGATAACCCTCTTTAGTGAATTCATCAGAACAAGTACCAGGAGTCATTGATGGCCGGCATTCTCGACACGGTAGACCAACGCACGCAACTGGTGGGTGAGAATCGCCTGGAAATTCTCATGTTCCGCCTGGCTGGGCGGCAATTGTTTGCGATCAACGTTTTCAAAGTGCAGGAAGTGCTGCAACTGCCGAAACTGACCCTGATGCCCCAGCGCCATCCGTTTGTCTGCGGCGTGGTCAACCTGCGTGGCCAGACGTTGCCGGTGATCGACCTGTCCCAAGCCATCGGCATGCGTCCGCTGGTGCCGAGCCCTACCAGCACGATCATCGTCACCGAGTATAACCGCTCCGTGCAGGCTTTCCTGGTAGGCGGTGTGGACCGCATCGTCAACATGAACTGGGAAGCCATTCTGCCGCCGCCGACCAGCGCCGGCCGTCAGCATTACCTGACTGCCATCAGCAAGGTCGATGATCAGTTGGTAGAGATTATCGACGTCGAAAAAGTCCTTGCCGAAATCGTTCCGTACAACGCCAAGGTGTCCCGCGACAAACTCGACGATCCAGTGCTGGAGCGCGCCCGTGGCCGTGAAGTGCTGCTGGTGGACGACTCCAACGTGGCGCTCTCGCAGTTGCGCGACACCCTCGGCCAGTTGGGCGTGAAGATGCACATTGCCAGCGATGGCTTGAAAGCGCTGAACATGCTCAAGGGCTGGGCGGATACCGGCGTGAACATGACCGACAAATTGCTGATGATCTTCACCGACGCCGAGATGCCGGAAATGGACGGCTATCGCCTTACCACCGAGATCCGTAACGATCCGCGTCTGCGCGGCCTCTACGTGGTTCTGCACACCTCGTTGTCCGGCAGTTTCAACGACTCGATGGTCAAGAAGGTTGGTTGTGACAACTTCCTCTCCAAATTCCAGCCGGACAAATTGGTCGATGTGGTGCGTCAACGCCTGATGCTCGACGAAGTGCCTGCCTGATCACGATGTAAAGGCTGCACTCTGCTTACCTGTGGGAGCGGGCTTGCTCGCGAAGGCGGTTTAACATTCAACATTTATGTCGACTGTCACACCGCCTTCGCGAGCAAGCCCGCTCCCACAAGGTATGCAGTGTTCAGTTCGCAGTCTTTGATTCGGCGATCAAGCTCGTATAGGGTGGCATTTTTGTCCTCCAGGGAGCTGGTCATGCTGCGTCTGAGCGCGCTTTATCGTTATCCGTTGAAATCCGGCAAGGGCGAGATCCTGCAACAGGTCAGTCTCGACAAACTGGGGCTGGACGGGGATCGACGCTGGATGCTGGTGGACGAGGCCAGTGGGCGCTTCCTGACCCAGCGTGCGGTGGCGCAGATGAGCCAGCTGTCGGCGTTGTGGAATGCCCAGGGCGGTTTGACCCTCAGCGCTCCCGGCCACACGCCGATCGATATTGCCTTGCCTGCCAGCGACGCTGAGTTGCGTGGCGTGACTATCTGGCGCGACACCTTGCGTGTGCCTGATGCCGGTGACGAGGCAGGGGCCTGGGTCAGTAGATTCATCGGCAAGCCGACTCGCCTGGTGCAAGTGCCGGTTGACCGCGCTCGGACCACACAGGCCGGTTATGGCAAGGACGACGATCAGGTGGCCTTCGCCGATGGCTTCCCGTTGCTGCTGATCGGGCAGGCGTCCCTTGAGGATCTGTCGCAAAAAGTCGGGCGTTCGTTGGAGATGCTGCGTTTTCGACCGAATCTGGTGATCGAGGGCAGCGAGGCGTATGCCGAGGACGGCTGGAAGCGTATCCGTATCGGCGATGTCGAGTTTCGTGTGGTCAAGCCGTGTTCGCGCTGCATTCTGACCACCATCGATCCGCAGACCGGCGAACGCAGCGATGATCGTGAACCGCTCGCGACCTTGCAGAAGTATCGTGCCCAGGAAGACGGTGCGATGTTTGGCCAGAATCTGGTCAACGATGGCAACGGTCTTCTCGAAGTCGGCATGCCGGTCACGATCCTGGAATAAGCGACCCTGAATGAAAAATGCCCGTGTCCAAGGACACGGGCATTTTTTTTGCGCTGTGAAAACCCGGGGTTTTAGCCGCGGTATTCGCACAGGTAAGCGGTGTCGACGGCCACTTTCAGCTGGAATTTGCTGTTGGCTGGCACGTTGAACTGGCTGCCGGCGGCGAAGGTTTCCCAGTTGGTGCTGTCTGGCAGTTTGACGGTCAGGGCGCCGGTCACCACGTGCATGATTTCACGCTGGCTGGTGCCGAATTCGTATTCGCCCGGAGCCATGACGCCAATGGTCGCCGGACCTTCAGCGGTGCCAAAGGCGATCGACTTGACGGTGCCGTCGAAGTACTCGTTGACTTTAAACATGGGCGATTCCTCGAAAAGGGCTAAAAAGGGCCGGCCAGTATGCACAAGGCCCTTGGCGCCGTCACCTCTCTAGAGCGGGAGAATCAGCGGTAACAGACGCGCTGTATTGCGCGCATCTTCCAGTGCCCGGTGCTGCTGGCCAGTGAACTGCATGCCGGCCAGTTGCAGGGCACCGTTGAGTCCCAGCGGGCGTTCCAGTCGTCGGGCCTTGGCAAAGCGCTGCTTGAGGTTCATGTGCGGCACGCGACTCAGTTGGCTGTCGAGTTGCAAGCGCTCCCACTCCTGAAGCAGTTGCCTGCGATCGTAATCGCCCCAACTGGCCCAGCCTTCCAGCCGTGAATGATGTTGGCCGAGCCAGCGCTCGAAGACCGGCCAGACCTCGGTCAGCGCCTGTGCGCTGTCGATATTGGCCTGGGTGATGCGAGTCAGCTCGCGACAAAACGGTGTGAGCAGGGGGCGTCGCAGCGGTCGCACGAAGCGCTGGAAATGGTCCTGCTCACGCCCTTGGCGGTCCACCAGCGTGGCGCCGATTTCGATGATTTCCATTTCCGTAACTGGCCAGCCACCTTCATCGGTGGTGGCTTCCAGATCGATCACCAGCCAGTGAGGCATTGAAGGGTTCCCGGTATCCGCATCCTGATAGGGCTTGAGCGTAGCCAAACCCGACGGATCCGCCTAGCGGCTTATTCGACCTCCAACAAAATCTGACGATTTTTTACCTGATCGCCGACCTTGACCTGCAAGCGTTTGAGCACGCCGTCGATACCGGACTTGAGCGGATGCTCCATTTTCATTGCTTCCAGCACCACCAGCAGTTGGCCTTTACTGACCAGGCTGCCTTGTGCGACCAGCACGTCGACGATCGCGCCGTCCATCGGCGCCTTGAGCGTGCCGGAGCTGACGCTGGCCTGGCCGCTGACCAGCGCTTGCGTGCGATCCTCCAGGCACAGGCTGCCGGGGCGGGTGAACAGCCAGAGCTGTCCGGCCTCCAGACGATAGGCATGACGCTGGCGGATGCCGTTGATGTCCAGGGTGGCCCAGCGTCCGTCGCACTGGATGACGTTCAGTTCGAAGGCCTGGGCGGCGACTTCAATCCGGTACGGTTCGCCTGGTACCGCGTTCAATTGCACCGGCCAGTCCCGATCCTCCAGGCCGATGCGATAGTGCAGCGGCACACTGGCGTTGTTGCGCCAGCCGGCCAGCGCGGCGGGATGAACCTGCGCCGAAGCCTGATAAAACAGCGCCGCCGCAATCGCCAGTTCTTCAGCGCTCGGGTTATGCGGATGCAAACAAGGATGGTCGGCGAAATGCGTCGGGATGAACCCGGTGCTGAACTCGCCACTGATGAAGCGTGGATGTTCCAGCAGGCTGGCGAGCAAGCGCTGATTGCTCGGCAAGCCCATCAGCACACTGTCTTGCACCGCGCGCAGCAACTTGCGCCGGGATTCTTCACGGGTAGCGCCGTGGGCGATGATCTTGCCCAGCATCGGGTCATAGAACGGGCTGACGTGTTGACCTTCGATCAGCCCATGGTCGATCCGCGCTCCACTCTGCAAGGCCGGTTCCCAGGTGGTGATGCGCCCGGTCTGCGGGAGGAATCCTTGGGTCGGGTCTTCGGCATACAGCCGCACTTCCATGGCGTGGCCGTTGAGTTGCACCTGTTCCTGGCGCAATGGCAGCGGCAGCCCTTCGGCGATGTGCAACTGCCAGGCCACCAGATCGAGGCCGGTGATCAATTCAGTCACCGGGTGTTCCACCTGCAACCGCGTGTTCATTTCCAGAAAGTAGAACTGCCCGTGCGCGTCCAGCAGAAACTCCACAGTGCCAGCGCCCACATAATTCACTGCACGACCGGCCTTGAGCGCCGCTTCCCCCATGGCCTGGCGCAGTTCGGCGGTCATGACCGGGCAGGGTGCTTCTTCGATGACTTTCTGATGGCGGCGCTGGATCGAACAGTCGCGTTCGCCGAGGTAGATCAGGTTGCCGTGTTGGTCGCCGAACAGCTGAACTTCAACGTGACGCGGATCGATCAGCGCTTGTTCGAGGATCAGTTCGTCGCTGCCAAACCCGTTCAATGCCTCGGAGCGCGCGGTGCGAATCTGTGCGAGCAAATCCCCTGCATCGTGCACCAGGCGCATGCCGCGCCCGCCACCGCCGGCACTGGCCTTGATCATCAACGGAAAGCCGATGCGTTCGGCTTCGAGGCTCAGGGTCGCGTCGTCCTGCCCGGTGCCTTGATAGCCTTTGATGCAGGGCACACCGGCGTCGAGCATGGCGAGTTTCGACAGGCGTTTGCTGCCCATCAGTTCGATGGCTTCGGGGCTGGGGCCGATGAAAGTGAGGCCGGCGTGCTGGCAGGCGCGGGCGAATTCGGCATTTTCCGAGAGGAAGCCGTAGCCGGGGTGGATCGAATCGGCACCGGTGCGGCGGGCGGCGTCGAGGATGGCCGGGATGTTCAGGTACGACTGCTGGACCGGGGCCGGGCCGATGTTGACGGCTTCGTCGGCGATTTGTACGTGCAAGGCATCCGCATCTGCGTCGCTGAACACGGCGACGGTGCGGTAGCCCAAGGATTGGGCCGTGCGCTGGATGCGGCAGGCGATTTCACCGCGGTTGGCGATCAGGATTTTTTTCAGGGCGGGCATGGCTTATTCCCTTGGTTTTTGCGGTGAAAGTGATGGCCTCATCGCCGGCAAGCCGGCTCCTACAGGGATTTGTGTCGTTCACTAGACCGTGTAGGAGCCAGCTTGCTGGCGATGCTTTTATGGCGCCCATCCCGGTTTACGTTTTTGCACGAAGGCCATCGTGCCCTCGACTCCTTCAGCTCCGATCACCGCTTCGCTAAACCACTCGGCCGCTTCATCCAGCAACGCATCCGACGGTTGCCCGGCACTCGCCAGCAACAGTTTTTTGGTCGTCGCATTGGCCCCCGGCGCGCAGCACAGTACGTGGGCCAGAATTTCACCGAGACGCTCGGCCAAGGCTTGCGCGTCATGCTCGACAAAATGCACCAGCCCCATGCGCCGCGCCTGGTTGCCATCGAACCGCGCCGCCGTCAGCGCCAGGCGCCGGGCCTGAGTCAAGCCGATGCGCTGGACCACAAACGGCGCGATCTGCGCGGGCAGCACGCCGAGGCTGGTTTCCGGCAGCCCGAATTGCGCCTGATGATCCGCCAGGGCGACATCGCTGACGCAGGCCAGGCCCAAACCACCGCCAAGCACTGCGCCTTGCAACACGGTGATCACCACTTGCGGCGCGTGTTGCACCTCTTGCAGCAGCGCGCCGAACGCACGGTTCAGATCACGGTAGGCGTTCGCGCCTTGAGCACGGGCGTTGGCCATGTCCTTGATGTCGCCACCGGCACAGAAATGCCCACCGGCACCGCCGATCACCAAGGCCCGAATCGCACGGTCATCGCGCACGGCCAACAGCACCGCACGCAGTTCGGCGACCATCAGCAGGCTCATGGCGTTGCGGCTTTCCGGGCGGTTGAGGGTGATGTGCAGCACGCCGTTATGCGGTTCGAGCAATAGCGTCTGGCAATCCGGCAGGGTGCTCATTTCTTTTTCCCCGGCAGGATGCCCATGAGTTTGCAGATGATCCCCAGCATGATTTCGTCGGCGCCGCCGCCAATCGACACCAGCCGCACATCGCGGTAAGCGCGGGCCACGGGGTTGTCCCACATGAAGCCCATGCCGCCCCAATATTGCAGGCAACTGTCGCTGACTTCGCGGCCCAGTCGCCCGGCCTTGAGTTTGGCCATCGATGCCAGACGCGTGACGTCCTGACCTTTGATGTACTGCTCGGTGGCCTGATAGACCAGCGCCCGCAGGCATTCGATTTCGGTTTGCAATTCGGCGAGGCGAAAGTGGATGACCTGATTGTCGATCAGCGCATTGCCGAAGGTTTTACGTTCCTTGCAATACTCGATGGTGCTGTCGATGCAGTATTCCAGGCCCTTGATCATGTTCGCCGCGCCGAACAGGCGTTCTTCCTGAAACTGCAGCATTTGCATCATGAAGCCCGCGCCTTCATGACCGATGCGGTTGCGTTGCGGCACGCGCACGTTGTCGAAAAACACCTGGGCGGTTTCCGAGCTGCGCATGCCGAGCTTGTCCAGGTGCGAACTGAGGCTGATCCCCGGCGTGTTCATCGGCACCATGATCAGCGACTTGTTGATGTGCGGTTTGTCGTCCGAGGTGTTGGCCAGCAGACAAATGAAATCGGCGCTTGGCGAGTTGGTGATCCACATCTTGCTGCCGTTGATCACGTAGTCGTCGCCGTCCTTGCGGGCGGTGGTTTTCAACCCGGCCACGTCGGAACCGGCGCCGACTTCGGAAACGCCGATGCAACCGACCTGTTCGCCGGTAATGGCAGGGCGCAGAAACTCTTCACGCAGTTCATCGGAACCGAAGCGCGCCAGCGCTGGAGTGCACATGTCGGTCTGCACGCCGATGGACATCGGAATGCCGCCGCAATGAATGGTGCCGAACTCCTCGGCGGCGACAATCGAATAGCTGTAGTCGAGCCCCATGCCGCCGAATTTCTCCGGTTTGGAAATTCCCAGCAGGCCCAGGTCACCGGCCTTGCGGAAGATTTCGTGGATGGGAAAGCGCCCGGCCTTTTCCCATGCATCGACGTGCGGGTTGATTTCGTTTTCGACGAATTGACGAACGGTGCGGCGCAGTGCTTCGTGTTCCTGGGTGAAGATCATTTTTATTGTTCTCCTCTGGCCGGTTCAGAACCGGGCTACGCCAAAACTGTTGGTTTGCAGCGGCCGCACATCGGCCTCATGACAGATGTCCAGCAAGTAACCGAGCAGGGTCCGGGTGTCCCGCGGATCGATGAGCCCGTCGTCCCACAGACTGGCGCTGCCATAAAGCGCGGTGGACTGGCTGTCGAGTTTCTGTGCAGTGACCTGCTCCAGCATGTCGAGCATTTTCGGGTCGGGCACCAGGCCGTCCTTGAGTTGTTTGGCTTCGGTGACGATGCGTAGCACCTTGCCGGCCTGCGCGCCGCCCATTACCGCTGTGCGGCTGTTGGGCCAGGCGAAGATGAAGCGCGGGTCGAGGCCGCGACCGCACATGGCGTAGTTGCCGGCGCCATAGGAACCACCGACGACGATGGTCAGTTTCGGTACGCGGGCGTTGGCCACCGCCTGAATCATCTTCGCGCCGTGCTTGATCACGCCTTGCTGTTCCGATTCGGTGCCGACCATGAACCCGGTGGTGTTGTGAAAGAACAGTAGCGGCGTCTGGCTCTGATCGCAGAGCTGGATGAATTGCGCGGCTTTACTCGCCCCTTTGGGGGTGATGGGGCCGTTGTTGCCAATGAATCCGCAGGCGCGCCCCTGAATGTGCAAATGGCCGCAAATGGTTTGCTGATCGAATTCACCCTTGAACTCAAGGAAGTTCGAGCCGTCGGCAATCCGC
This sequence comes from Pseudomonas sp. GM60, assembly GCF_000282415.1. Classification (NCBI taxonomy): domain Bacteria; kingdom Pseudomonadati; phylum Pseudomonadota; class Gammaproteobacteria; order Pseudomonadales; family Pseudomonadaceae; genus Pseudomonas; species Pseudomonas sp. GM60. The sequence goes on along the minus strand of NZ_AKJI01000068.1, from coordinate 21,558 downwards.
GCAATGATTTCGCGCACGTCGTAGGGCTTTTTCGGATCGTCCGGGATCAGTCCCAGCAGCTCGTCGATAGGGTAGAGGGGTTCTTTCCACTGCCGTTCGGGCAACCATTGCAGCTGCTCGTTCCATGACAACAGGCTGACAATCTCGCGCACCAGGCGCACGCCATCGGCATCGTTCTCGGCCAGGTATTCAGCGGTGCCGGCGGTTTGCGCGTGCATCTCGGCACCGCCCAGTTCTTCGTCGGTCGCCACTTCTCCGGTCGCGGCTTTCAGTAACGGTGGGCCGGCGAGAAACAGTTTGGCTTTGCCACGCACCACTACCGTGTAATCCGAGAGCCCTGGCTGATAAGCGCCGCCCGCCGTGGCCGAGCCGTGGACCACGGTGATCTGCGGCAACCCCATGGCCGACATCCGCGCCTGATTGGCAAAACTGCGCGCGCCTTCGACGAAAATCTCCGCTGCGTAATTGAGGTTGGCGCCACCGCTTTCGGCGAGGGTGATCACCGGCAGTTTGTTCTCCATGGCGATCTGTTGCAGGCGCAGGGACTTTTTCAAACCGCTGGGGGAAATCGTCCCGCCCTTGATTGCGCTGTTGTTCGCCACGACCAGAACCCGCACGCCGGACACGTAACCGATGCCGGCGATCAAACCGCCGCCGGCCGAACTGCCGTCCTTGTCGTCATGCAATTTGTAGCCGGCCAGGCTCGCCAGTTCGAGGAACGGCGCACCGGGGTCGAGCAGAAGGTTGAGGCGTTCGCGGGGCAGCAATTGCCCGCGCTTGTCGAACCTGGGTTTGGCTTCGGCCGCTTTGTTCAGCAGGTTCTGTTCGAGCTGACGGACTTGCTCGATCCCGGCCAGCATCGCTGCACGGTTCTGGGCAAACTGTTCGCTGAACGGGTCGACTTGCGACTGAATCACCGGCATGACTTATTCCTTGTCCTTGAGCACGTCCGGCAAGTACGCGCGGTGGAAACCGTTGTACGACTCACTGATCTTGGCCTTGTGGATCGGCCACGCCCGACCGCCAAGGCTGGCGGCACCGTCGATACGCAAGGTGCTGCCACTGACAAACGCTGCGGCCGGACTGAGCAGGAATACGATCGCGGCGCTGACTTCCGATTCGGTGCCGATGCGTTTCAGCGGCACGTGCTCGCGCAAGGTCGGAATCACCGCTTTGAACGCACCTTCGTAAGTGTCCATGCCGCTGGAGGCGATCCAGCCCGGTGCCACTGCATTGACCCGCACCCCGGCGTAACCCCATTCGAACGCAGCGGTCTTGGTCAGGTTGTCCATGCCCGAGCGCGCCGCGCCCGAGTGGCCCATGCCGGGCATGCCGTTCCACATGTCGGCGAGCATGTTGACGATGGCGCCGCCGTGTTGGCTCATGGACTGGTTGAAGACTTCGCGCGCCATCAGGAAACCGCCCACCAGGTTGGTGCGCATCACGGTTTCGAAACCCTTCTGGTTGATCGAGGCCAGTGGTGAGGGGAATTGGCCGCCGGCATTGTTGACCAGTCCGTGGATCGGACCGTGCTTGCGGATCAGTTCGCTGACCAGATGTTTGACCGCTTCTTCGTCGCGAATATCGCAGGTCTGCCAATCGGCCTTGCCGCCATCCTCGGTAATCTCGGCAACCACGGATTTCAATTTGTCGGCATTGCGCCCGATCAACAGCACATGGGCGCCGAGGGCCGCCAGTTCATGGGCGGTGCAGCGACCGATGCCGCTGCCGCCACCGGTGACGATGATGTTTTGGCCGGCAAACAGATCAGCTTTGAAAATCGAATCGTAGGCCACGGCGGCAGTCCTCTAGTTGACCTGGTCGGCGATGCGCTGCGGCACCGGAATCTGGATGTCCAGTAGTTGTTGGGCGAAGGCTTTGCCTTGCGGATCGATCCGCAGACTGGCCACGCCACCACCGCCAAGGGCGTTTTCCAGCAAGAAATTCAGGCTGTGGGTCGCGGGCAGGTACCAGCGCTCGACGCGCCCGTGAACCGGGTCGAGCACATGACTCATCCAGTCGACCATCACTTCCGGGGTCAGGGCTTCGGCGATCCACGGCAGGTACTCCGGCTCGCGTGCCATGACGCCGATGTTGCTGTGATTGCCCTTGTCACCCGAGCGTGCGACCGCGAGCTTGATCAGCGCCACGCTGGCATCGGCGCGACCGCTGGGTTTCGGTGGGTCGTACGGCACCGGCAGGTCCGCGGTGGTGAGCGCGTCGAGGGCGGGCAGGGCGCACGGATGACGTTGACCATTGAGATCAATGTCCAGCGTGCAGGCGGATTTGTCGATGAGGAACGAGAACAGCCGGATCAGCGGATACACCGTCGGCCGTCCGCCGACGATGCCGGTCAACCCCGGCGCCATGCCGGTGGCGGCCTGGGCGATTTCCCGGGAGAACACGATCAGCGCCTGTTTGTCCGGATGGCGCACGGCGAGCTTGATCACCACTTCGCGGCTGTCCTGACGCTGGCCATGGGGACCGTACGTGGCCTCGCTGCCGAGCAGTTCAATATTGACTTCGCTGTAGGGCGCCCAACCGCGCAGGCTGAAGATTTCCGAGGTCTTGCGGATGATCGCTTCACTGACGCGCCGCGCCTTGTCCACCGCATCGATCCCGGCGATCAGGCAGCTGGCAGTGCAGCGGAAACCGTCCGGATACGTCGCGCTGACCTTGTACTGATCGGTGGGCGGCAAGCCTTTGGCGCCGTGTACCTGAACTGCGTTCTTGCCTTGTTGCTGAAGTTTGACCTGGGTGAAATCGCAGATCACATCGGGCAGCAGATAGGCCTGCGGGTCGCCGATTTCATAGAGCATCTGCTCACCGACCGTGAGTGGCGTGACCAGGCCGCCTGAGCCTTCGGGTTTGCTGACGATGAACTGGCTGTCGGCGCTGACTTCGACGATGGGGAAACCGATGTGTTCGTAGTCGGGCACGTCACGCCAATCGGTGAAGTTGCCGCCGGTGCACTGGGCGCCGCATTCGATGATGTGACCGGCGAGTGCGGCTTGCGCGAGTTTGTCGTAGTCGTGCCAGGACCAGCCGAATTCATGCACCAGTGCAGCGCTGACCACGGCGCTGTCGACCACGCGCCCGGTAATGACGATGTCCGCGCCCAGGCGCAAGGCTTCGACGATGCCGGGCGCACCGAGGTAGGCGTTGGTGGAGACGCACATCGGCGGCAAGGGCGCGCCGCTGAACATTTCGCGAAGGCCGCGGGTGCTCAGGTGTTTGAACTGCGGTTGCAGGTCATCACCCAGCAACACGGCGATTTTCAGCGCCACGCCGGCCTTGTCGCAGGCCGCTTGCAGGGCAGCGGCGCAGGCCTGCGGGTTGACGCCGCCGGCGTTGCTGATGACGCGGATGTTCTGTGCGGCGAGCTGCGTGAGCAGCGGGCTAAGCACTTCGATGAAGTCGCTGGCGTAGCCGGCCTGGGGATCTTTCATCCGCGCACCGGCCATGATCGACATCGTGATCTCGGCCAGATAATCGAACACCAGGTAATCCAGGCGTCCGCCTTCCACCAGTTGCGCGGCGGCGGTCGAGGTGTCGCCCCAGAAGGCGCTGGCGCAACCGATGCGAACAGTTTCAGGCACAGCCCTTTCCATAGCCACCTCCCTCAGACGTGTATCGAGACTACCAAGCAAGCGCTTGGTTTGTAAACGACTTAAATATCTTCTGCCCGAGCGCTTGCTTGGTTGCCTTCGTCAGCTTAAATTGCCCGCGCAACCCCGCTGTTTTAGCGGTGAGTACGACTGTAGGAGAGAACGGGTGGACGAGCAAAAAGCCCTGAGGGTAATGCGCGAATTGGTCGACAACGGCCAGTTGACCGACCCGGACAGCGCCCGTGGCAAATTGCTGCAAGTGGCGGCTCACCTGTTTCGCAACAAAGGCTATGAGCGCACCACGGTGCGTGATCTGGCCGGCGCGGTGGGCATTCAGTCGGGCAGCATTTTTCATCACTTCAAAAGCAAGGACGAGATCCTGCGGGCTGTGATGGAGGAAACCATTCGCTACAACACCGCGTTGATGCGTGCGGCGATCGCCGAAGCCGAAAACGTGCGCGAACGGGTACTGGCGCTGATTCGCTGTGAGTTGCAGTCGATCATGGGCGGCAGCGGCGAGGCCATGGCGGTGTTGGTGTACGAATGGCGTTCACTGTCCGAAGACGGGCAAGCGAAGGTGTTGGCGCTGCGCGACATCTATGAAGACCTCTGGCTGCAGGTGCTGGGGGAGGCCAAGGACGCGGGATTCATTCGCGGGGACGTGTTTATCACCCGGCGTTTTCTGACCGGTGCGCTGTCCTGGACCACGACCTGGTATCGCCCGGATGGCAGCGTGAACCTCGATCAATTGGCCGATGAGGCGTTGATTCTGGTGCTCGAAGAAAAACAATAGTGTTGCCCGTAGCCGCAGGAAACTGGCTAAGTGGCCGAAACCGCCTAGCTTGAATGAATTGATGCGTACTTTTTTGGGGAGTGGGTTGTTTTGATGTCTTCGCCAATTCGGACGGCCTCGCGGCTTTTTCTGGCGGCGCTTGCAGCGCTTTGGGTGTTGCCGTCTCCGGCGGCGCAACTGGTGCGGGTCGGTGCCGCGCATTTTCCGCCCTACACCGTACGCCCTGAATCCGGTGCCGACACCGGCCTGCTGCCGCAATTGGTCGAGGCGCTCAATGCCTTGCAAACCGACTACCAGTTTGTGCTTGTGCCGACATCCATTCCGCGACGCTTCGGTGACTTCAAGCAGAGCCGGGTGGACATGGCTATTTTCGAGAACCCGAACTGGGGCTGGAAGGACATTCCCCACGTCAGCGTCGACATGGGCCTGGAAGATGCCGAGATTTTTGTCGCGCAGCGGATTCCCAATCGTCAGCAGAACTATTTCGCCGATCTTGCCGGCAAGCGTCTGGCGCTGTTCAGCGGCTATCACTACGAGTTCGCCAACTTCAATGCCGACCCCAAAGTCCTCGCGCAAAACTACAACGCCACGCTGACCTATTCCCATGACAGCAACCTGCTGATGGTGCTGCGCGGGCGCGCCGACATCGCCCTGGTGACACGCTCTTACTTGAGCGATTACCTGCTGCGCAACGAGAAGGTCGGCGATCAGTTGCTGGTGTCTCAGCGCATTGATCAGGTCTATCACCACTACGCCATCCTCCGTCCCACGGCGCCCATAAGCGGTGAGGCATTCGGCAAGTTGCTGCAAGGATTGCGGGACAACGGCCAGATGCTGAGGATTTTCGATCCGTACAAGATCGCCATCGTGCCAGTTCCCGGCAGCTGAGATCGCGTCGCCGGGCGGTGTTTTTGCCGACCTTCCTTAAATTTCCCCCACTGGCTCACGTCACTTCGTTGAACTGTCGACGATTATCGTGAGCCCGCCCCATGCCCAATCTGAATGACCTGACTGCCCTGGCTTTGCCGACAGGCAACCGCCTTGTCGCGGATGAAACCGAAAACCGCCTGAGCCTGAGCCTGGACGCGCAACCGCTGATTACCTTGCGGCTGACGCGTGAGCCCGAGTTGCACGTGCATGCCGAGGCACGCGTCGACACTCAGGCCGTGTGGGCCGCCGGTTATTGGTTGTTTGCCCGTGACCCGGCTTGCCAGCGCCTGACCTGGCACCTCGATGAAGCTCCCGCCGAAGCCTTGCTCAGCGGTTTGCTGGTGTCGACCGAACTCGCCGGCCAGTATCGCTGCGAGCGCACGCTGTTCTGGCAGTTGCCGCAGCCTTGGCTGGGGACATCGCTGACCAGCGGCTACCCGCAGAAAATGGTGATCAGCGCTGGCAAGCGTCATCCATTACGCCCGGTGAAACCGCGCGGTGAAGTCTATCGACGTTTCGATGCGCGGCTGGGTGCGTGGATTTCCCTGCGTACGCTGGACATCGATCTGGACCTGGCGCGGTTCAATCGCTGGCAGAACAGTGCGCGGGTGGCGAGTTTCTGGCAGGAGGAGGGCAGCCTTGAACAGCATCGCGAATACCTGAGCAAACTCGACGCCGATCCCCACACCGTGACGTTGATCGGCTGTTTCGATGATCAGCCATTTGCTTATTTCGAAGCCTACTGGGCCAAGGAAGACCGCATTGCACCGTTCTACGATGTCGATGATTACGACCGTGGCATTCACATGTTGGTCGGCGAAGAAAACCATCGCGGTCCGCACAAGGTGGCGAGCTGGTTATCGGCGTTGACGCATTACCTGTTTCTCGATGATCCGCGTACCCAGCGGGTGGTTGCAGAGCCGCGAGCCGACAACGCGAAGATGATCGGGTACATGCAGGGGCAGCGCTTTCATTGCGAGAAAGAGTTCGACTTCCCGCACAAGCGCGCGGCGTTGATGGTGTTGGGGCGGGAGCGGTTTTTTGAGCGGTGTGTGTTGGCGTGATGGGTAGGGCTCAAGATTCGATCGGTCTTGAGTCCGTCTTCGCGGGCAAGCCTCGCTCCTACAGGTCCGTGTCGCTCGCCAAAACGACACTCACCTGTAGGAGCGAGGCTTGCCCGCGAAGCTGTTAACGGCGGGAGAAGGTATCCGCCCGACTGCCCGACACCTTGCGGCAATGCACCAGCGCATCGCGAATCATGAAGTTCACCAGGGTTGGCGAAACACCCAGTTCCTTGGCGATGTCCTTTTGCGGCACGCCGTGCAGGCGGTACATCTCAAAGGCGTAGCGGGTGCGGCTCGGCAGCTCCGTCAGCGCGTCGGCGATGTTTTCCAGGGTCGAAAAATTGATGTGCGAGGTTTCCGGCGAAGCGCCTTGAATCACCACGTTCAGCCCTTCTTCTTCAGGCCCCGAATACTTCTGCTCCAGCGCCTGTTTGCGGTAGTGGTCGATCGCCAGGTTACGCACGATCTGGAACAGGTAACTGAGCTGAGCCTTGATCGAGGAGGTGATCTGCGGCGCCGATTGCAGGCGGAAGAACGCATCCTGAACCACATCTTCGGCACGGGATCGGCAGCCGGTAATACGGGCGGCAATCTTGACCAGAATCAGTCGATTGTCCACGAATGCCTGAAGTAGCGGTGAATCGCACCTGCTTGTGGATACTTGTTCCGTCATGGAAATCACCTTGCTGCAAATGGGGTCGTGGGACGACGGGTATATCGGAGCCGTCCTACACATCGAGCGACAAATTATTCTGAATGATAATGATTGTCAATTGAGAAAGAGAACTAATCCTCCTCTTAAGTGAGCAGTGAGAACTGCGACACGCTGCCGCACCCAGCCCCCGTTGGCGATCAAGCCTGCCGACTAATTATTTCAAGACGTCATCCGTTCTCATTGGTGAATGGCTCCGGGCGCAAGCCCCGGCCAAAACAGCATTCCCAATGCCTCGCGCGGTCGGCGAAGACCGCGTCCTGCATGCCCCTGATGGGGCGTGAAAGCAGAAAACCGATTCCAATTGCAAGCCGAATTCAGGCAGGAAACCTCATGACCGACGCGTTCAAAATACCTGGCACACTGGTCCAAGCCCTTCAGCGCCGCGCGGCCCTGACGCCGGATCGGGTGGCCTTGCGTTTTCTCGCCGAAACCCCGGATCAGACGGTGGTGCTCAGTTATCGCGAACTGGATCAGCGGGCGCGCACCATTGCCGGCGCGTTGCAGGCCGAAACTGATTTTGGTGATCGCGCGGTGCTGCTGTTTCCCAGCGGTCCGGATTACGTCGCGGCGTTTTTTGGTTGCCTTTATGCGGGCGTGATCGCGGTGCCGGCTTATCCGCCGGAGTCGGCCAAGCGTCATCATCAGGAGCGCCTGTTGTCGATCATCAGCGACGCCGAACCGCGCCTGCTGTTGACCAGCGCCGGCCTGCGCGATGCGTTGCTGCAAATCGAAGGCGCGCCGCCGCTGCTGTGCGTCGACACCCTCGACGGTGCACTGGCCGCAAAGTGGGTCGAGCCGAATCTCGAAGGCGACCACATTGCCTTCCTGCAATACACCTCGGGCTCCACCGCGCTGCCAAAAGGCGTGCAAGTCAGCCATGGCAACCTCGTCGCCAATGAGTTGCTGATTCGTCACGGTTTCGGCATCGACCTGAACCCTGACGACGTGATCGTCAGCTGGCTGCCGCTGTACCACGACATGGGTTTGATCGGCGGTCTGTTGCAGCCGATTTTCAGCGGCGTGCCATGCGTGTTGATGTCGCCGGCGTACTTCCTCGGTCGGCCGCTGCGCTGGCTCGAAGTGATCAGCGAGTACGGCGGCACCATCAGCGGTGGGCCGGATTTTGCCTACCGTCTGTGCAGCGAGCGTGTCAGCGAGTCGGCGCTGGAACGCCTCGACCTCAGCGGCTGGCGCGTGGCGTATTCCGGTTCCGAACCGATTCGCCTCGACACCCTCGACCGTTTCGCCGAGAAGTTCGCGACTTGCGGTTTCACCCCGGACAGTTTCATGGCGTCTTACGGCTTGGCCGAGGCCACGTTGTTCGTCGCCGGCACACCCCGTGGCCAAGGCATCGGCAACCTGCGCGTGGATGATCAGGCGTTGGCGCAAAACCGTGCCGAAGCGGGTGAAGGCAGCGCGATCATGAGTTGCGGCATCAGCCAGCCGGATCACGCGGTGCTGATTATCGATCCATTGGCGCTGACCGAACTGGCCGACAACGCGGTCGGCGAAGTCTGGGCCACCGGGCCGAGCATCGCCCATGGCTACTGGCGCAACCCCGAGGCCAGCGCCAAGACCTTCGTTCAACACGCCGGCAAAACCTGGCTGCGCACCGGCGACCTGGGTTTCATACGCAACGGCGAGCTGTTCATCACCGGTCGCCTGAAAGACATGCTGATCGTTCGCGGTCACAACCTGTACCCGCAGGACATCGAGCAGACCATCGAACGTGAAGTGGAAGTGGTGCGCAAAGGTCGCGTCGCCGCGTTCGCCGTGAACATCGACGGTCAGGAAGGCATCGGCATCGCCGCGGAAATCAGCCGCAGCGTGCAGAAAATCCTGCCGCCCGAGGCACTGATCAAAGCCATCCGCCAGGCGGTGGCCGAGGCGTATCAGGAAGCACCGAGCGTGGTGGTGTTGCTCAATCCGGGCGCGTTGCCCAAGACGTCCAGCGGCAAGCTGCAACGTTCGGCGTGCCGCAATCGGCTGGTGGATGGCAGCCTCGACAGCTACGCACTGTTCCCATCGGCGGCCCCTGAAAACCAGACCAAAACCGAGTCGGGTTCCGAGCTGCAAAGCCTGATCGGCCAGATCTGGGCCGAGCAATTGCAGGTGAAACAGATCGGTGCCGATGACCACTTCTTCCTGCTCGGCGGCAACTCCATCGCCGCCACTCAAGTGGTTGCGCGCCTGCGTGAAGAGTTGGGTCTGGAGCTGAACCTGCGCCTGCTGTTCGAAGCGCCGACCCTTGGTGCATTTACCGCCGTGGTCGCACAGCAACAACAGGACGGCGGCCTGGCCCAAGGCGCGATCAGCACACTCTCGCGCAGCGAAGCGATGCCGCAATCCCTTGCGCAAAACCGTTTGTGGATTACCTGGCAGCTCGACCCGCAAAGCAGCGCCTACAACATTCCCGGCGCCTTGCGTTTGCGTGGCGAGCTGGATGAAGACGCCCTGCGCGCCAGCTTCCAGCACCTGATCGAACGCCACGAATCCCTGCGCACGCGCTTCTTCGAGCGTGACGGCGTGGCGCTGCAACAGGTCATTGCCGCTGGCGAATTCAACCTGCAACGGATCGACATCAGCGATTTGCCCGTCGCCGAGCGTGAAGCTCGCGCGCAACAAATCCGCGAGGACGAAGCGCACACCCAGTTCGACCTGGAAAAGGGGCCGCTGCTGTGGGTGACGCTGGTGCGCCTCGATGACGAGGATCACCAGTTGCTGGTGACGTTGCACCACATCATTGCCGATGGTTGGTCGCTGAACGTGCTGATCGACGAGTTCTCGCGCCTGTATGCCGCTGCGTCCCAAGGGCAAACGGCAACGCTCGCGCCATTGCCGACCCAGTACGCCGACTACGGCAGCTGGCAGCGTCAATGGCTGGCGCAAGGTGAGGGCGAGCGGCAACTGGCCTACTGGAAAACGCAGTTGGGCGATGAGCATCCGACCCTGAACCTGGCCACCGATCACCCGCGTTCGGCGCAACACCGTCACAGCGCCGCGCGCCACACCGTGCGTTTGGCTGCGCCCCTCAGCGAGGCGATTCGCCAGACTGCCCAGGCCCACGACGCCACGTCCTTCATGCTGTTGCTCGCGGCGTTCCAGAGCCTGTTGCATCGTTACAGCGGCCAAGCCGACATTCGCATCGGTGTACCAAACGCCAACCGTCCGCGCCTGGAAACCCAGGGCCTGATCGGCTTCTTCATCAACACCCAGGTGCTGCGCGCCGAGGTGGATCCGCGGTTGCCATTTGTTGAGCTGTTGGCGCAAACCCGCCAGACAGCCTTGGGCGCCCAGGCGCATCAGGACCTGCCGTTCGAACAACTGCTGGAAGCGTTCCCGCAGGCCCGCGAACAAGGCTTGTTCCAGGTCATGTTCAACCATCAACAACGGGACCTGAGCGCACTGCGTCGCTTGCCCGGGCTGCTCGCCGAAGAACTGCCGTGGCACAGCCGCGAAGCCAAGTTCGATTTGCAATTGCACAGCGAGGAAGACCGTAACGGTCGCCTGAGCCTGTCGTTCGACTATGCCAGCGAGCTGTTTGACGCCACCACCATCGAGCGTCTGGCCGAGCATTTCTGCAACCTGCTGCGGGCCATTTGCGAGCAGCCTGTCACCACCGTCGGCGACCTGCAACTGTTGACCGCGAGCGAGCACGATCAGCAAGCCTCTTGGAGCGTCGCACCGTGCACACCGGCCAGCCAATGGCTGCCGGAACTGCTGAACGAACAGGCACGCCTGACCCCGGAGCGCACCGCGCTGCTATGGGACGGCGGCAACCTGGACTTCGCCGAACTGCACGCCCAGGCCAACCGCCTCGCGCATTACCTGCGCGACAAAGGCGTCGGCCCGGACGTTTGCGTGGCCATCGCCGCCGAGCGTTCGCCGCAACTGTTGATCGGCTTGTTGGCGATCATCAAGGCCGGTGGTGCCTACGTGCCGCTGGACCCGGATTACCCGGCCGAACGCCTGGCGTACATGCTCGGCGACAGCGGCGTCGAATTGCTGCTGACCCAAACCGAATTGCTCGACCGGCTGCCGGCCACCGATGGCGTCAGCGTGATTGCCATGGATGCACTGCACCTGGAGAACTGGCCGAGCCAGGCGCCGGGCCTGCATCTGCACGGCGACAACCTCGCTTACGTGATTTACACCTCCGGCTCCACCGGCCAGCCGAAGGGCGTCGGCAACACCCACGCGGCGCTCGCCGAACGCCTGCAATGGATGCAGAACACCTATCGCTTGAACGACACCGACGTGCTGATGCAAAAGGCGCCGATCAGTTTTGACGTGTCGGTGTGGGAATGCTTCTGGCCGCTGATCACCGGGGCGCGTTTGCTGATTGCCGCGCCCGGCGAACACCGCGATCCGCACCGCATTGCCCAACTGGTTCAGCAATACGGGGTGACCACGCTGCACTTTGTGCCGCCGCTGCTCTCGTTGTTTATCGACGAGCCGCTCACCGCCGAATGCACCAGCCTGCGTCGCGTGTTCTCGGGCGGCGAAGCCTTGCCAGCGGAACTGCGAAACCGCGTGCTGGAGCAACTGCCGGCCGTGCAACTGCACAACCGTTATGGCCCGACTGAAACCGCGATCAACGTCACTCATTGGCATTGCAGCACGGCCGATGGCGAGCGCTCGCCGATTGGCCGTCCGCTGGGCAACGTTATCTGCCGCGTGCTCGACAGCGAGCTCAACCCGGTGCCGGCCGGTGTGCCTGGTGAGTTGTGCATCAGCGGCATCGGTCTGGCCCGGGGGTATCTGGGGCGTCCGGCTCTGACGGCTGAACGTTTTGTCGTCGACCCGTTGGGCGAGCAGGGCGCACGTCTGTATCGCACCGGCGACCGTGCACGCTGGACGGCCGATGGCGTGATCGAATACCTCGGCCGTCTCGATCAGCAGGTCAAACTGCGGGGCTTTCGCGTCGAACCGGAAGAAATCGAAGCGCGTCTGCTGGCGCAAGACGGTGTTGCGCAAGCCGTGGTGCTGGTGCGCGAAACCGCTGCTGGCGGGCAGTTGATCGGTTACTACACGGCCAGCGAAACCAGTGAATCCGAAGACACTCAAACCGCTCGCCTGAAAGCCGCGCTGGCGGCCGAGCTGCCGGAGTACATGGTCCCGGCGCAGCTGATGCTCCTTGAAGAAATGCCCCTCAGCCCAAGCGGCAAACTCGACCGCCGTGCCTTGCCGGAACCGCAATGGCAGGTGCGCGAACACGTCGAGCCGGTCACTGAACTTGAACAGCAGATCGCCGCGATCTGGCGCGAAGTGCTGGGCTTGAAGCAGATCGGTCTGCGCGACGACTTCTTCGCCCTCGGCGGCCATTCGCTGCTGGCCACGCAAATCATCTCCCGCACCCGTCAGGCCTGCGACGTCGAATTGCCGCTGCGCGCGTTGTTCGAAAACAGTGAACTGGGCGTGTTCGCCGAGCAGGTGCAACGGATTCAGGCCAGCGGCAACACCAACAAACAACCGCCGATTGAAAAGGTCGACCGCAGCCAACCGGTGCCGCTGTCCTATTCCCAGCAGCGCATGTGGTTCCTCTGGCAGATGGAGCCGGACAGCCCGGCCTACAACGTCGGCGGCATGGCGCGGTTGCGCGGGGTGCTGGACATCGGGCGCTTCGAGACGGCGTTGCAAGCGCTGATCATGCGTCACGAAACCTTGCGCACCACGTTCCCGAGCATCGACGGCGTGGCGCAACAGCGCGTGCACCCGGAAACCGGGATGCGCATGGACTGGAAGGATTTTTCCGCGCTGGACGCCGATTTGCGCGAACAGCGGGTGCAGGCACTGGCCGACAGCGAAGCGCATCAACCCTTCGATCTGGAAACCGGGCCGCTGCTGCGCGCCTGCCTGGTCAAGACCGCCGAGCATGAACATTACCTGGTGCTGACCCTGCACCACATCGTCACCGAAGGCTGGGCGATGGACATTTTCGCCCGGGAACTCAGTGCGCTTTACGAAGCGTTCGTCGATGACCGCGAATCGCCACTGGCGCCGCTGCCGGTGCAATACCTCGATTACAGCGTCTGGCAGCGTCAATGGCTGGAATCCGGCGAGCGTCAGCGCCAGCTCGACTACTGGACCGCGCAACTGGGGCGCGAACATCCACTGCTGGAATTGCCCGCCGACCGTCCGCGTCCTGCGGTGCAAAGCCATCAGGGCGAGCTGTTCCGTTTCGACCTGAGCGATGATCTCGCGGCATGGGTCCGCGCCTTCAATGCGCAAAACGGCCTGACCCTGTTCATGACCATGACCGCCGCGCTGGCCGTGCTGCTTTACCGCTACAGCGGCCAGACCGACCTGCGCATCGGCGCGCCGGTGGCCAACCGCATTCGCCCGGAAAGCGAAGGGCTGATCGGTGCGTTCCTCAACACCCAAGTGCTGCGTTGCCAGCTCGACGGGCAGATGTCCGTTGGCGAATTGTTCGAGCAGGTGCGCCACACCGTGATCGAAGGCCAGTCCCATCAGGACCTGCCGTTCGATCATTTGGTTGAAGCGTTGCAGCCACCGCGCAGCGCTGCGTACAACCCGCTGTTCCAGGTGATGTGCAACGTGCAGCGCTGGGAATTCCAGCAGAGCCGCACGCTGGCCGGCATGACGGTCGAGTACCTGGCGAACGATGCGCGAGCGACCAAATTCGACCTCAACCTGGAAGTGACCGACCTCGATCATCGGTTGGGTTGCTGCCTGACTTACAGCACCGACCTGTTCGATGAACCGCGCATTGCGCGCATGGCCGGGCACTGGCGCAATCTGCTGGAAGCGTTGCTGGCCGATCCGCAACAGCGCCTCAGTGAACTGCCGTTGCTCGAAGCCACGGAACAGCAAAAGCTGCTCGACAGCCTGGGCATCGAACCGGGTGAACATCGACTGGATCAGTGCATTCATCACCTGTTCAGCGAACAGGCGCTGGTGCGCAAGGATGCGCCGGCGCTGACGTTCGCCGGGCAAACCCTGAGCTACGCCGAGCTCGACAGCCGCGCCAATCGCCTGGCCTGGATGCTGCGCGAACGGGGTGTAGGGCCGCAGGTTCGCGTCGGCCTGGCACTTGAGCGGTCGCTGGAAATGGTCATCGGCCTGCTGGCGATCCTCAAGGCGGGTGGCGCCTACGTGCCGCTCGATCCGGAATACCCGCTCGATCGCCTGCATTACATGATCGAAGACAGCGGCATCGGTTTGCTGCTCAGCGATGCGGCGATGTTCAACGCCCTGGGTGATCTGCCGACAACCGTCAGTCGCTGGTGCCTCGAAGATGACGCTGCCGAATTGGCCAACTACCCGGCCACCGAGCTGCCGTTCATCAGCCTGCCGCAGCATCAGGCGTACCTGATTTACACCTCCGGCTCCACCGGCAAGCCGAAAGGCGTGGTGGTGTCCCACGGTGAAATCGCCATGCACTGCCAAGCGGTGATCGAGCGTTTCGGCATGCGTGCGGACGACTGCGAACTGCACTTCTATTCGATCAACTTCGACGCCGCGACCGAGCGTCTGCTGGTGCCGTTGTTGAGCGGTGCGCAAGTGGTCTTGCGTGCTCAAGGGCAGTGGGACGCAGAAGAAATCTGCGGATTGATCCGTCGCCACCACATCAACATCCTCGGCTTCACCCCAAGCTATGGCAGCCAATTGGCGCAGTGGCTGGCGACTCAGGGTGAAACCTTGCCGGTGCGTATGTGCATCACTGGCGGCGAAGCCCTGACCGGCGAGCACTTGCAGCGCATTCGCGCAGCGTTCAAACCGAGCCTGTTCTTCAACGCCTACGGCCCGACGGAAACGGTGGTCATGCCGTTGGCCAGTCTTGCACCGCAGCAGCTTGAAGAAGGGTTGGGCAGTGTGCCGATCGGCAGCGTGATCGGTGCTCGCGTGGCCTACATTCTCGATGCCGATCTGGCACTGGTGCCGCAAGGCGCAACCGGTGAGTTGTACGTCGGCGGTGCCGGTCTGGCGCAGGGTTATCACGACCGTCCGGGCATCACGGCGGAACGCTTCGTGGCCAACCCGTTCGTGGCCAATGGCGGGCGGATTTATCGCACCGGCGACCTGGTGCGGCAGCGCGTCGACGGTCTGGTGGAATACCTCGGCCGCATCGACCATCAAGTGAAAATTCGCGGTTTCCGCATCGAACTGGGCGAGATCGAAATCCGCCTGCTGGACCATGATTCGATCCGTGAAGCGGTGGTGCTGGCGCTGGACGCCCCGAGCGGCAAACAACTGGTCGGCTATCTGGTGACTGAGGTCGCGGATCAGGACGAAACCCAACAAGCCCAATTGCGTGAAGCCCTCAAGGCTCACCTGAAATCGCAACTGCCGGAATACATGGTGCCGACGCATCTGATCCTGCTGGCGAGCATGCCGCTGACTGCCAACGGCAAACTCGACCGTCGCGCACTGCCGGCACCGGACCCCGAGCTGAATCGTCAGGACTATGTGGCGCCAAGCAACGAACTGGAGCTGACGTTGGCGCAGATCTGGTGCGAAGTGCTGAACGTCGCGCAGGTCGGCCTCAACGACAACTTCTTCGAACTGGGTGGCGACTCGATCCTGTCGATCCAGGTGGTCAGCCGCGCGCGTCAGCAGGGCATTCACTTCAGCCCGCGTGACCTGTTCCAGCACCAGACAGTTCAAACACTCGCCGCCGTGGCCAGCCGCACCGAGCAGGTTACGGCCGAGCAGGGTTTGCTCACCGGCGAATCGCGTCTGACCCCGATCCAGCACTGGTTCTTCGACACCGACATGCCCGAGCGTCAGCACTGGAACCAGGCGTTGTTGCTGGAACCGACCGTTGCGCTGGAACCTCATCGCCTGGAGCAAGCGCTGCTGGCGGTGATCGAGCAGCACGACGCCTTGCGCCTGCGCTTCACCGAGGCCGGCGGCGCATGGACGGCGGCGCACCAGAAGGTGGGAGGCGCCCCCGTGTTGTGGCAAGTGCATGTGCCGGCGATGGATAAATGCGCGGCATTGTTTGCCGATGCCCAGCGCAGCCTCGACCTCGAACAGGGGCCGTTGATGCGGGTGCTGCTGGTCGATGGTCCCGAGGGCCAGCAACGGCTGTTCTTCGCGATCCATCACTTGGTGGTGGACGGCGTTTCCTGGCGTGTATTGCTGGACGATCTGCAAACGGTGTATCGCCAACTGGCGGCTGGGCAGTCGGTGAAACTGCCGGCGAAAACCAGCGCCTTCAAGGATTGGGCGGCCCGTTTGCAGGCGTATGCCGGCAGCGAATCCCTGCGTGAAGAACTGAGCTGGTGGCAGTCGCAGCTGGCCGGGCCGAGCGTCGAATTGCCGTGTGATCGCCCTGAGGGCGGCCGGCAGAATCGTCATGCGCAAACCGTCAGCGTACGCCTCGACAGCGAGTTCACTCGCCAGTTGCTGCAACAGGCACCGAGCGCCTATCGCACCCAGGTCAACGACCTGTTGCTGACGGCATTGGCCCGCGTGCTGTGCCGCTGGAGCGGTAATGAATCAGCGCTGATCCAACTTGAAGGCCACGGTCGCGAGGCGCTGTTCGACGAGATCGACCTGACCCGCACCGTCGGCTGGTTCACCAGCGCCTACCCGCTGCGCCTGACCCCGCAGAACATCGAAGAAGCCGCCGGCCAGGGCGCCTCGATCAAGGCGATCAAGGAACAACTGCGCGGCGTGCCGCACAAGGGTCTGGGCTATGGCGTGTTGCGTTACCTCGCCGACGACCTGTGCCGCGAAGCCATGGCCGCGTTGCCGGTGGCGCCGATCACCTTCAACTACCTCGGCCAGTTCGACCAGAGCTTTGGTGCGGACGCGTTGTTCCGTCCACTGGATGAACCGGCCGGTGCCGCCCACGATCCGAAAGCGCCGCTGCCCAACGAGCTGAGCATTGACAGTCAGGTCTACGGCGGCGAATTGGTGCTGCGCTGGACCTTCAGCGCCGAGCGCCACGATCCGCAAACCATCAGTGAACTGGCGGACGCCTACCTCGGCGAATTGCAGAGCCTGATCGTGCATTGCCTGCGTGACGAGGCGGGCGGCCTGACGCCGTCGGACTTCCCGTTGGCGAAGCTGACCCAGCCGCAACTCGATGCACTGCCGATTCCGGCCGCCGCCATCGAAGACGTCTACCCGCTGACCCCGATGCAGGAAGGCATGCTGCTGCACACCTTGCTCGAACCGGGCACCGGCCTCTACTACATGCAGGACCGCTACCGCATCAACAGCGCGCTCGATCCGCAACGTTTTGCCGAGGCCTGGCAAGCGGTGATCGCCCGTCACGAAGCCTTGCGTGCATCGTTCTGCTGGAACGTTGGCGAAGACATGCTGCAGGTTATCCACAAGCCGGGCAGCACGCCGATCGAGTCCCTCGACTGGACGGCAATCGCCGAGGCGGAGCAAGAGCCCAAGTTGCAGGCGTTGCTGAAAAGCGAGCGTGAAGCCGGGTTCGATCTGCTGAATCAGGCACCGTTCCACCTGCGTTTGATCAAGGTTGGCGAAGCGCGCTACTGGTTCATGATGAGCAACCACCACATCCTCATCGATGCCTGGTGCCGCTCGTTGCTGATGAACGATTTCTTTGAGATCTACACCGCGTTGGGTGAAGGTCGCGAAGCCCAACTGGCTGTGCCGCCGCGCTACCGCGACTACATCGGCTGGCTGCAACGCCAGAGCCTGGCCGAGGCGCGGCAGTGGTGGAAAACCAACCTGCAAGGCTTCGAACGGACCACGCCGATCCCGAGCGACCGGCCGTTCCTGCGTGAACATGCCGGCGACAGCGGCGGCATGATCGTCGGCGACCGCTACACCCGACTCGATGCCCGCGACGGCGCGCAACTGCGTGAACTGGCGCAGGCCCATCAGCTGACCATCAACACCTTCGCCCAAGCGGCGTGGGCCCTGGTGCTGCGGCGCTTGAGCGGTGATCGCGACGTGCTGTTCGGCGTCACGGTGGCCGGGCGTCCGGTGGAAATGCCGGAGATGCAACGCACCGTCGGGCTGTTCATCAACAGCATCGCGCTGCGGGTGAAGATGCCGGAAGACGACCAGCGTTGCAGCGTTCGCCAGTGGCTGAGCGGCTTGCTCGACAGCAACATGCAACTGCGCGAGTACGAATACCTGCCGCTGGTGAGCATTCAGGAAAACAGCGAATTGCCGAAGGGCCAACCGCTGTTCGACAGCCTGTTCGTGTTTGAAAACGCGCCGGTGGAAGTTTCGGTACTGGACCGTGCGCAGAGCCTCAATGCGACCTCGGATTCGGGTCGCACCCACACCAACTTCCCGCTGACGGCGGTGTGCTATCCGGGCGATGACCTGGGTTTGCACCTGTCTTACGACCAGCGTTATTTCGATGAGTCGACCGTTGAACGCATGCTTGGTGAATTCAAGCGCCTGTTGCTGGCACTGGTCGAAGGTTTCCATGGCGACATGGCGGACTTGCCATTGCTGGGTGCCGAGGAACAGGATTTCCTGATCCACGGCTGCAACCAGAGCGAACACGATTACCCGTTGGAGCAGAGCTACGTTGCGTTGTTTGAAGCGCAGGTTGCGCAGCATCCGCAACGGATCGCCGCCAGTTGCCTCGATCAGCAACACAGCTATGCCGAACTGAACCAGCGCAGCAACCGTCTCGGCCATGCGTTGATCGCGGCCGGTGTCGGGCTGGATCAGCCGGTGGCGTTGCTGGCCGAACGTAACCTCGATCTGCTCGGAATGATCATCGGCAGCTTCAAGGCCGGCGCGGGTTATCTGCCGCTGGATCCGGGGCTGCCAAGTCAGCGCCTGAGCCGGATCATCGACCTGAGCCGCACGCCGTTGCTGGTCTGCACCCAGGCCTGTCGCGAACAGGCGGTGGCGTTGCTGGAGGAATTCGGTTGCGCCAGTCGGCCACGGTTGCTGGTGTGGGAAGAGGTGCAGGCGAGCGAAGTGTCGGTGGCGAATCCGGGCATCTACAGCGGCCCGGACAACCTTGCCTACGTGATCTACACCTCGGGTTCGACCGGCCTGCCCAAAGGTGTGATGGTCGAACAGCGCGGCATGCTCAACAACCAATTGAGCAAGCTGCCGTACCTGAACCTCAGCGCTGCCGATGTGATCGCGCAGACCGCTTCGCAAAGCTTCGACATTTCGGTCTGGCAGTTCCTTGCCGCACCGTTGTTCGGTGCACGGGTGGACATCGTGCCGAACACCATCGCCCACGATCCGCAAGGCTTGCTGGCGCATGTGTCGGCCCAGGGCATCACCGTGCTGGAAAGCGTGCCGTCGCTGATTCAGGGCATGCTCGCCCAGGAACGCATGAGCCTCGACGGCCTGCGCTGGATGCTGCCGACCGGTGAAGCGATGCCGCCGGAACTCGCGCACCAATGGTTGCTGCGCTACCCGGACATCGGGCTGGTGAATGCTTACGGTCCGGCGGAATGTTCGGACGACGTGGCGTTCTTCCGTGTCGACATGGCGTCGACTCGCGGCAGTTACTTGCCGATTGGCACGCCGACCGACAACAACCGTTTGTACCTGCTCGATGGCGCGCTGGACCTGGTGCCGTTGGGTGCGGTGGGCGAACTGTGCGTGGCCGGCACCGGTGTCGGGCGCGGTTATGTCAGCGATCCGTTGCGTACCGCGCAGGTGTTTGTGCCGAACCCGTTTGGCGCCCCGGGTGATCGCTTGTATCGCACCGGCGACCTTGCCCGTCGTCGCAGTGACGGCGTGCTGGAGTACGTTGGGCGCATCGACCATCAGGTGAAAATTCGCGGCTACCGCATCGAGCTGGGTGAAATCGAAGCGCGTCTGCATGAGCAACCGGAAGTGCGCGAAGCGGCGGTTGGTGTGCAGGAAGGCGTGAACGGCAAGCATCTGGTCGGCTATTTGGTCGCGACTGATTCTTCACTTAATCCGACTGAGCGCCTGGAGCGCATCAAGCAGCGCCTGCGCGCCGAGCTGCCGGAATACATGGTGCCGCTGCACTGGTTGTGGCTGGAACGGATGCCGCTCAATGCCAACGGCAAACTGGACCGCAAGGCACTGCCGGCGCTGGAGATCGGCCAGTTGCAGAGCGAGGATTATCAGGCGCCGCGCAATGAACTGGAGCAGACGTTGGCGGGTATCTGGGCCGAGGTGTTGAAGGTCGAAAAGGTCGGTGTGCGCGACAACTTCTTCGAGTTGGGCGGGCATTCGCTGCTGGCGACGCAGATTGCGTCGCGGGTGCAGAAAGCCCTGCAACGGGACGTGCCGCTGCGGGCGATGTTCGAGTGCAGCACGGTGGAGGAATTGGCTGAATACATCGACGGGTTGGCGGCGAGTGACATCACCGAGGACAAGGTTGATCGGTTGAATGACTTGATGGCGGAGTTGGAGGGCCTGTAATTCTCTAGCGTCTGGGATGGCCCCTTCGCGGGCAAGCCTCGCTCCTACAGGATTTGTGTCGTTCATAATAATTGCAATCGACACAAATCCTGTAGGAGCGAGGCTTGCCCGCGAAGGCGTCATTTCAGCCACCACAAAGTTGACTCTGGATCGCTGGCGGCTCAGTCTGCCCGCTCCCTTTTTGGCAGAGGAGACAGTTTGATGCCCTTCGTTACGATTGACGGACAACCCCTTCACTACATCGATCAAGGCACCGGCCCTGCCGTATTGCTCGCCGGCAGCTACCTCTGGGACCAAACCATGTGGGCGCCGCAGATCGCCGCCCTGTCACAGCACTACCGGGTCATCGCCCTGGACCTGTGGGGCCACGGTGAATCAGGCCCACTACCCGAAGGCACGCAATCGCTGGATGACATTGCACGTCAGGCGCTGGCCTTGCTCGATCATCTGCACATCGACCGTGTCACGCTGGTCGGTCTTTCCGTCGGTGGCATGTGGGGCGTGCGCCTGGCGCTGTCGGTTCCTCAGCGTATCAACGGCCTGGTGCTGATGGACACTTACGTCGGCGTCGAACCTGAACCCACTCGCCAATACTATTTTTCGTTGTTCAAACAGATCGAAGACAGCGGCGTGATTGCACCGCAACTGCTCGACATCGTTGTGCCGATTTTCTTCCGTCCGGGCATCGACCCGCACTCGGCGCTGTATCAGGATTTCCGCGCAAAACTGGCTGCGCTACCGCCAGAGCGTCTGCGCGAAAGTATCGTGCCGCTGGGGCGGATCACATTTGGGCGCGATGATGTGTTGCCGCGCCTGGGCGAGCTGGAGGCTGAGGCCACGCTGGTGATGTGTGGTGATCAGGACAAGCCGCGACCACCGTCGGAAACCATTGAAATGGCCGAGTTGATCGGTTGCCCGTATGTGCTGGTGCCGGAGGCGGGGCATATCTCCAATCTGGAGAATCCGCGGTTTGTGACCGAGGTGTTGCTGGAGTTTCTAGCCCAGAGAGATTAGTCGGTCTCAAAGACGCCATCGCCGGCAAGCCAGCTCCTACAAGGTTTGAGTCGTTCACAAAAATTGCGATCGACGTAGACCCTGTAGGAGCTGGCTTGCCGGCGA